>CAZLDA010000092.1:0-9680 GCA_964557875.1 uncultured Pseudomonadales bacterium
TTCATTCGCAAGTTCCTGAAGCTCGCGGCGTCGAACAACTACGACTACTACATCATCGAAGCCTATGACCAGCCTTGGAAGGCGAAACAGGAAGGCGCGGTGGGCGCGTTCTGGGGGCTGTTCAATGCCGACCGGACGCCGAAGTTCGAAATGACCGGTGGGCTGTCATCGTTCCCGCAGTGGCCGACTTTTGCTACCTCGGCGGCCCTCGGCATCCTCGCGGTGGGTGCGTCCGTGCTGGCGTCTATTCCGGCAGTTGCGTTGTCCGGCTACCTGCTGCTGGGCGGCATCGTCGGATTCGTGGTCTCCGGCGTCATGTTCATCATCGACGCACTTTCGCTGCGGTACGTCGACTGGGGCACCGTCGGTGGTGCGATGGTGGTGATGCCGGCGGTTCTGTTTACCGCCGTCGTGTTGCTGACCGAAACGGCAGAGTGGGCTTTGAGCCTGTGGCGCGTGCGTCGCAAGTCGCTGCCCACCGTGGACTTCGGCGGCACGCCGCGTGTATCGATCCATGTTCCGATTCACAACGAGCCGCCGCAGATGGTCATCGGTACGATCGATGCGCTGGCGCGCCTCGACTACCCCGACTTCGAAGTCATTGTGCTAGACAACAACACCGCGTCCGAGAGCGACTGGCGTCCCGTTCAAGCGCACTGCGAGTCGTTGGGGCCGCGCTTCCGCTTCTTCCATTTCGACGGCATGAAGGGCTTCAAGGCCGGTGCACTGAACAAGGCCCTGGAGTTGACCGATCCGGCCGCGACCTACATCGGTGTCATCGACAGCGACTACCAGGTTTCGCCGGATTGGCTCAAGACCGTCGTACCTGCGTTTGGTGACCCGCAGGTGGCGCTGGTTCAGGCCCCGCAGGACTACCGCGATGCGAACGAGAGCTTGCTGAAGAAGTGCTGCTACGAGGAGTATCGCGGCTTCTTCCATGTCGGCATGGTGGAGCGCGACGAACACAACGCCATCATCCAGCACGGCACCATGTGCATGGTGCGTCGTTCCGCGCTCGCGGAAGTCGGCGGCTGGGCACCGTGGTGCATCACGGAAGACACTGAACTCGGTCTGCGGCTGTTCGAAGCCGGCTACGTCGCTCACTACACCTCGAAGTCGCTGGGTCGTGGTCTGATGCCCGACACCTACGCAGCGTACAAAGGTCAGCGCTATCGCTGGGTGTATGGCGCGATGCAGATTCTGAAGCGCCACGGTCCGATGCTGTTCGGCCGGGCCGGCAAGCTGACACTCGCACAGCGTTATCACTTCGTCGCCGGCTGGCTGCCGTGGTTTGCCGACGCGTTCGCGTTGATCTTCTCCGTGCTCGCGGTCATCTGGACCGGACTGATGGTGGCTGCACCCAAGTACTTCGACGTGCCGTTAACCGCACTGTCTTCGACGGCGCTCGCGTTGTTCCTGATCAAGACCATCAAGACGATCGTGTTGCACCGGGTGAAGGTCGGCGGCGGAATTCGGGCCTCGCTCGCATCTGCGATCACCGGTTTGTCGCTCGCATACATCGTGGGCCGCGGCGTTCTGTTCGGACTGGTCACGTCGTCCACTCCGTTCGTGCGCACGCCTAAGTGCGAAGACTCCGCACCGATCTCGACGGCGCTACGAATGAGCGCGGCCGAATCGCTGATGCTGGTCGCGATTACGCTGGCGTTCTTTGCGACGGTGATGGTTACGCGCGTGGACGACCCGGCAGAGCAGGTATGGGCCGTCGCTTTGGCGGTGCTTGCGGTGCCTTACGCAGCGTCGTTGATCGTTGCGATCGGCTCGTGCATCAGAACGGCACGTAGCCCGGTGCTCGCGCCCGAAATTACGCCGACACCGGCCTATCGAAACTCGGATATGGATCTGGCCGCGTGATGCGGCTGATCCGACAATGCGGATAAGACAATGCGGATAAGAGGAGAGGGCGAATGAACGGACGACAACTGACAGGTGCCGCATTTGCGATGGCAGCGGCGAGCTTCTTTGCCGTTATGCCGGCAACGGCTGCGGAGGGTGCATCCACGTCGGCTACGGCAGCGGGCGTGCACTGCTACGGTGTGAACGGCTGCAAGGGTCAGAACGACTGCAAGACCGATCAGAACATGTGTAAAGGCCAGGGCTCCTGCAAGGGCATGGGCTTCACCACGATGAAGTCGGACCAGGAGTGCATCAAGGCCGGCGGTAGAGTCGGTAAGTAGCCGACTTCAAAGATGCAGGGCGGCTTCGAGCCGCCCTTCTTCTGTTGGCACCTCCTTGGGCACCTCGGACAGACGCGCGATGGACAGACCGCGCAACCTCGGATTCGGACTCGGCCTACGTACTGCGTACTACGACCAGATCCTCGCGGAACGCCCTCCGATCGACTGGTTCGAGATTCTTTCCGAAAACTACCTCGTCCCCGGCGGCAAGCCGCTGTACTACCTCGATCGCGTGCGCGAGTCGTATCCGGTCGCGATGCACGGCGTGTCGCTATCGATAGGCAGCGTAGATCCGCTCAACCTCGACTATCTCGAACAGCTGAGGGTGCTTGCCGATCGCATTGAACCCGAGTGGATCTCGGATCACTTGTGCTGGACGGGGTGCGGCGGCCACAACTTTCACGATCTGATGCCGTTGCCGTACGATCGTGGCACGGTGCGCCATGTCGCGGAGCGGGTTCTGCGCGTGCAGGACTATTTCGGGCGCCGGATTCTGCTCGAGAACGTCTCCAGCTATCTCGAGTATCGCCAGTCCGAAATGACGGAGTGGGAGTTCGTAAAGGAAGTAGCCGAGGCCGCGGACTGCCGGTTGCTGCTCGACGTCAACAATGTCTACGTCAGCTCGGTGAATCACGGCTTCGACGCGCTCACGTACATCCAATCGATACCGCGTCAGCTCGTGCAGCAGATTCACATTGCCGGACATCGCGACCATGGTCACTACATCATCGACAGTCACGACCAACCCGTCGTCGATACCGTTTGGAATCTCTACGCGCATGCGCTCCAACGATTCGGTCCGGTCGCAACGATGATTGAACGAGACGACAACATGCCGCCGCTGGCCGACTTGCTGTCGGAACTGGACCACGCGCGCTCACTATCCCGGGATGTGCTGTCCTCATGAGCACACTCGAAGATCTACAACAGAATTTCGGTCGCTTTCTGCTGGAGGGCGACGATCGATTCGAGGATGCGGTTGTGGGTACCGTGACGCTCGACGCGCGCTCGCGGTTGCAGATCTACGCCAATGCGTACCGGACGCGCTTGACGGAAGCGCTGTCCGCCGATTTTCCCATGCTGCGCGCGTTCGTCGGCGATGACGTCTTCATCGATCTGTCAGGCTCCTACATTGTGGCGTTTCCTTCGAATTCGTTCACGCTGCGCGGCTTCGGTGCGCGATTGCCTGATTTCATCGAGTCGCGAACATCGATTCCGGAACGCGTATTCGCGGCAGAACTCGCCGCATTCGAATGGGCGCTGGTGGAAGCATTCGATGCGAAAGATCAGGCTTCGGTAGGTATTGCCGACATGGCGGCCATTGCGCCCGAGGCATGGCCCGTGCTCGAGATCGACGCGCACCCGTCGATGCGCCGCGTTCGAACGCGATTCAATACGCCGATCGTTTGGAACGCGTTGAAGTTGCAGCAGAACAATCCCGGCATTGCCGAAGCGGTCGACAGCGTCGCGTGTGTGGTCTGGCGGCAAGGGTTGTCTTGCGTGTTCCGCTCGATGGACCCGATCGAAAACTCCGCGTGGAGTGCGGTTACCGGCGGTGCAACCTTCGGTGCAATGTGCGACGTGTTGCTCGATTGGTTGGCGCCGGACGAGATTCCGCCGCGCGCGGCGCAGCTGCTGCATACATGGCTCGGTGATGGCTTGATCGCAAAGCTGCGCACCCAGTAGTCGGTGCGCGCTACGACGTCGAACGGCGCCTCATGCGCCGAATCGCTCAGCAATTGCGGCCCGCGCTCTGCGACAGCAGATGCAATTGACCCAATCCCCGCGACGAGTGTTCTCGCATACATGAAATGTTGTTCTCAACATGAATTCACGAGAGGTCGAGGTGCGACAGCGCGTGTGCTTGCCTGCCTGCTGTGCAAACAGCAGCGCCAGTGTCAGCAGAATCGGAACCGAACGCCGTGCGGTCATGCGAGGTCCGCACGAACCGGCGGGGGGTCTATCGCGACGATGACGGTGTGGAAATGTCGCCAATCCACGCGCCGATCAGCCAGCGTGACGGACCGATCTGCACTGCAACCGCGTTGCCGCCGCGCTCCGCGGTTTGCTCGAGCCACGGAATTGCAGCTTCGTTCGAATCGAACCGTTTTGGAAGGATCGCCACCGCTCGTACGCCGGGGAAGTGCGCTTGCGACGCGGGTGGGGTGGCAAGGCTGCGTGAAAGGAACATGCCGCGGACCATTCCGTCGGCCCCGATCACTTCATGTGTCACGAATCGCATCGTCTACGCAGACCTCAGTTCGAAGCGCCGGGCGTATCCCATGGCTCGATGCCGGTCGGTCTGATGCCTTTGTCCATCAGATACTGTTTTAGTTCGCGTCTCGCTTCATCCGCCGTCGCAAAGGGACCCTCGTTCGCGCCTTCGCGCGTCGTGAAGAACCACTTTCCGTCGACGACGAAGTAGCGATCGCTACGAAAAACGTTGAGTTCCTTCGGGTCCGATTCGCGTTTCATGGTCGCATGTCAAGACGCAGCCGCTCCGAGTGTAACTCAGCTTTCGATCGCGTATCGTCGGCTCACCTCAGCGACACGGATGATCACACGATGATGGATCGCAGCGAAACTAGCCTCAGCGTTGCACGCGCCATGATCGATGCGTGGCGCGCGCTGGATTGGAAGCGTGTTGCGAGCCTCTTCAGCGAAGATGGCGTGTTACAGGTCGTGCCGCTGAAACCTCAGGTGGGACGAGCCGCGATCATGGTACATCTCGATCAGGTGGCGTCCGGAATCGAGCGGCTCGATTTCAAGATCAAACATCTGAATGCGGTCGGCCACATCGTGTTGTTCGAGCGTTCGGACGAGTTCGTCTACAAGGGCCGCAGTGGAAGCGTGCCTGTCGTCGGCGTGATGGAAATTGCTGACGGGCACGTGAAAGCCTGGCGCGAATACATGGATCTGGCAACGATGTCGAAAGCGATGGGTTCGTAGAAGGAGGCCGACATGACGCGTTCGTTCTACAACGAGGGGTCGCGTGAGATACAGGATCGTTTCGACAGCCGCCGCATTGCCGATCGGCTGGAACAGATAACGCTGCGGCGTGCATTCACGGAGGACGACAAGGCGTTCATCGCGCGCGCGCCGATGTTCTTTCTCGCCACGGCTGATGCCGAGGGATACCCCGACTGTTCATACAAAGGGGGCATGCCCGGTTTCGTGCGAGTGGTCGACGACGTGACGCTCGCGTTTCCGAGCTACGACGGCAACGGTCAGTTTCGCAGTCTCGGAAATCTCACGGTCAATCCGCACGTCGGAATGCTGTTCATCGACTTCGAAGCGGCGCGGCGCATCCGCGTGAACGGTGTTGCGTCGATCGATCACGAAGATTCGCTGCTGGCCATGTATCCAGGCGCCGACATGGTCGTGCGTGTTCGTGCGGAAGAGATCTTTCCGAACTGCCCGCGTTACGTTCACAAGATGCAGATGATGGAACTGTCGGTCTACGCGCCGCGTTCGAACTATGAACCGCCCGCGCCTGCATGGAAGCAGATGGAAGCGTTTCGCGATCACTTGCCCTCCGACCCTGCGAAGCGATAGCCAGCTTCTATCGGCCCAACCGTTCAGCTAAGGTGTGAAGCGTCGATTCCAACCGGAGGGACAGGAATGGCGAGCTTCATGGCACCGCTGAGCGACTACACCTACGCCGTGCTTCGTATCGTCACGGGGCTGCTGTTCATGTTTCACGGCTCACAAAAGCTGTTGGGGTGGCCGGTGCCGCCGATGGATGGCATTCCGCCGTTCGTCACCTACATCGCGGGGCCCATAGAACTCATTGGCGGCGCGCTGGTGATGGTGGGGCTGATGACGCGGTGGGCGGCGTTCGTCTCGAGTGGCCTGATGGCCGCTGCCTATTGGATGGCGCACGGCACGCAAGCGTTGTACCCCATGCTCAACGGCGGCGAACTCGCAATCGTGTTCTGCTTTGCCTTCCTGTACATCTCTTCGCATGGCCCGGGCATCTGGAGTCTCGATGCGATGCGAGGCAAGCGATAGGAAGACCGTTCTAGATCTGAATAGTCGGGCGGTGTGCGCCGTCGGCGGCCGGCTGGTCCGGAGCCTCGCCGCTGGAACTGGTGTTCAGCTTCAGCGTTCCTTCCATCGCACCGGCGAGATCGAGGCGGATGGGAACCGTCAGGCCGTCAACCTGGCCCAGCCAGATCGTGGCGTCGATGCGTTCGTTGTCCTGGTTGTTCACCTCGAACGTGCAGCGCTCGGTGGCGCCCGTCTTCGACGACGACACCGCCTCATGATTGGTCAGCTTGAGCGAGAACTGGTCCTTGCCGTTGTGCACGGCCGAGCCCGCCGAGGCGCAATCGCGCGATACGAACAGTGCGGACAGCAGGTCGATGCTCGTGGGTGCGCGCGGCGACCGAACCTGACCATTCTTGACGTACGTCAGGCGGCCGTCGCTCAACATCAGCTCTTTCACTTTGTCGCGGGCCTGTTCGATGTAGCGGTAGCCATCGTTGACCGGACCGCTGTCGTTCAGGCGACCGGTCGAACTGAACATGGTCTGCCACTGCGTAACGAAGTTCAGAACGCCCACCGTCCAGGCTTTGCCGCTGATCTCGTAGCGGGCGTCGTCCGTCTCGATTTTGACCTCCGCGGCGCCCACTTTGGCACCCGCGACGAAGGCGTCGTAGCCCAACGTCGTCTGCTGTGCGCAAACGGGCGCAGCCGCTAGGAGGAGAAGGGTCGCAACGGTGACGGAACGCATTTCCTTGGGCCGTGAAAAATGGAGAGAAAGTGGACGCAAATTGGACCAGTGCCGGCACCTTGTCAAGGCGATATCGCACACTTTTCCACGGGTGGTTCAGCCGGCGTTCAGGTCCTTGAACCGCCGCTCTGCCATGGCCGCGGCGCGAAAGATGGCGCGGGCCTTGTTCATGGTCTCATTCCACTCCAGGCGGCCGATCGAGTCGGCTACCACTCCTGCCCCGGCCTCGATGTAGATCTTGCCGTCCTTAACCACGGCGGTGCGGATTGCAATTGCCGTATCCATGTTGCCGTTCCAGGCGAGATACCCCACGGCGCCGCCGTAGACGCCCCGTTTGACCGGCTCGAACTCGTCGATGATCTCCATGGCCCGGATCTTCGGGGCCCCTGACAACGTCCCTACCGGAAGCGTTGCCCGCAACACGTCGAAGGCCGTGGCGCCGTCCTTCAGCTTGCCCACGACGTTGCTCGAAATGTGCATCACGTCCGAATAGCGTTCGATCGTGAACCGTTCGGTCACTTCGACGCTACCCGTTTGAGCGACGCGCCCAACGTCGTTACGCCCCAGGTCGATCAGCATCAGGTGTTCGGCGATCTCCTTTGGATCTGCGAGCAGTTCTTCTTCCATCGCCTTGTCTTCCACTTCGGTGTGGCCCCGTCGTCGAGTTCCGGCCAGCGGCCGGTTCACGATGACGCCGTCTTCTACGCGCGCGAGGATCTCCGGCGATGAACTGACCAGGTGGAAGTCGTCGAGATCCATGTAGTACATGTACGGCGACGGATTGAGGTTGCGTAAGGCCCGATACAGATTGATCGGCGCATCGATGAACGGTACCGACATCCGCTGCGCCAGCACCACCTGCATGACGTCGCCCGCCGCAATGTACTCACGGATCTTCTCGATCGCGGCCAGGTAGGCATCGCGTCCGAATTCCGAAGTGAAGTCGGATTCCTCGACCGGCTGATTTGCACTCGACGACGGAACGTCGGGCACGGGGCCGGCGAGTCGCCGACCGATCTTGCCGAGATGCTCCTTCGCGCGCGAGAGCGCGTCGGGTGACCCGGGATCCGCGAGCGTGATGATCTGCATGATCCCCTTCAGGTTGTCGAACACGATCACGTCGTTCGACACCATCAACAGGATATCCGGCGTTCCCAACAAATCAGGTGGGGCGCTGTCGGCCAGCCGCTTCTCGACGTAACGAACCGTGTCGTAGCCGAAGTAGCCGACCAGCCCGCCGTAGAAACGCGGCAGTCCTTCGATAGGCGCTACGCGATAGCGACCCATGAACGCTTCAATGAACGCGAGCGGATCGTCGCACTGCGTTTGCTCGATCACGTTACCGTCGGTGGTGATCGTGACCTGCCTGGCCGTCACCTTCAGCACGGTCCGCGCTGGCAATCCGATGATCGAATAGCGTCCCCATTTTTCGCCGCCGTGCGCCGATTCGAGCAAGTACGAATACCGGCCGCCCGCGAGCTTGAGGTAAGTCGAAAGCGGCGTATCGAGATCGGCCAGCACAGTCTCAACCACGGGAATGCGGTTGTAGCCTTCGGCGGCCAATTTGGCGAACGCGTCGGGATTCATGTCGGCGAAGTGCCGTATCGGGGAAAGGCCGGCAGGCTAAAGGAGCTGAATGAGGGAATCAATGACAGCGTCTGCGCCGAGCTGGGTCGCAGGCGTGCCATGGTTGTAACCGTCGCGCACGCAAACCACGGAGCAGCCGGCGGCGCGTGCCGTGTCGACATCGGTCACCGAATCGCCCACGAACAACGCGTCGACCGGCGCGACAGCGAGAAGTCGGCAGGCGTGTAGTGCGGGTGCGGGATCCGGTTTGTGTTGCGGCAACGTATCGCCGCAGACGACGGCCGTAAAATGCCCGTCGAGCTGCAACTCTGCGAGCACTTGTTTCGAGAGCCCGGTCAGCTTGTTGGTGACAACCGCGAGACGCGCGCCGCGGGATCGCAGCGCGAGCAATGCGTCTTCCACGCCGGGATAGGGCCGGCTGAAATCTGCGATGTGTCCGCTGTAGTAGTCGATGAACACTCTCAGCAGGCGCGCCATCAGCGTCTCGTCGGAGATGAGATCGGGAACGCCGTGATGAGTCAGCGCCTGTTGCAGGAGCACGCGCGACCCGTGACCAACCCAGTGACGGGTGAGCGCCTCGGTCACCTCGGGGAATCCGCCGCTCGACAGCGCTGCGTTCAACGCGGCGTTGATGTCCGGCGCGGTGTCGACGAGCGTGCCGTCGAGGTCGAAGAGATACGCGCCGTACTGGCGCGCCAGTACGGGTGCGTCAGGAGGCAAGCGCTCGTCTCATAGAGGCGATGGTTGCGGCGTAATCCGTGGTACCAAAAATTGCGGAGCCGGCGACGAATGTATCTGCGCCCGCGCGCGCGGCGGCGGCAATATTGTCGGGTTTGATGCCGCCATCGATCTCGAGGCGAATCGACCGGCCGCTGCCTTCGATGATTTCCCTGGCATCGCTCAGTTTGTCGAGGCTGGACGGGATGAACTGCTGGCCGCCGAAACCCGGATTGACGGACATGATCAATACGAGATCCACCAGGTCGAGCACGTGCGACAGATAGTCGAGCGGCGTAGCGGGGTTGAATACGAGACCGGCGCGGGCGCCGCCCTCACGGATCAGGCCGAGCGAACGGTGGATGTGCTCCGTCGCTGCGGGGTGGATGCTGATGTAGTCGGCGCCCGCATCGAGGAAGTCGCCGATGAGGCGGTAGACGGGCTTC
>CAZLDA010000093.1:0-9676 GCA_964557875.1 uncultured Pseudomonadales bacterium
GAGCCTGGTGGTTGGTGACGGTATCGAACGACGGTTGCAGCGCCGATTGTCAGAATGCGGTTCACCAGCTGCACCAGCTACATATCTTACTCGGTCGCGACGCTTCTCGGGTGAAGCGCGGCTTGATCGAAATCGGCACTACACCGGTGGCCGCAGAGTTGTCGCAGTATCCCGAGGTCGCTCAATTCAGCGGTGAATCGCAGTCGCTGAAGTCCGGCGTGTACATCGTGGATCCGTTGGGAAACCTGGTGCTGCGTTACGGCTTTGGCGATGCCGGCAAACCGGTTCTGCAGGATCTCAAGCAGCTTTTGAAGGTGTCGCACATTGGTTGATCAGGCGTCGGCTGATCAAGTGGCTCGCATTCGACTCCGCCGCATCGCTGCGTTCGGTGTGGCGCTGGCGCTCACAGTAGTCGTGCTCGGCGCATACACGCGGTTGAAGGATGCCGGGCTCGGGTGTCCCGATTGGCCGGGCTGTTACGGCTACCTCTCGGTCCCCGGAGCGGCGACCAACCTCGAGACCGCGGAGGCCCGCTTCCCACACGCTCCGTTCGAAGCGCACAAAGCGTGGCCGGAGATGGTGCACCGATACTTCGCGGGGGCATTGGGCCTTCTGATATTGGCCGGTGCCGGGCTCGCAGTTCGCCATCGAAAGGAGGATGTGCCACTGCGTTTGCCGCTGGCCCTTTTTCTGCTCGTCGTCGTAGAGGCGGCGTTTGGTATGTGGACCGGGACATTGAAGCTGTGGCCACAGGTGGTCACCGCTCACTTGCTCGGCGGATTCGCCACGCTGAGTTTGTTGTGGCTGCTTTACCTGCGATTGACACCAACTACGCCGATTCCAGCGAGTCTGCGACCGCACGCCGCAATCGCGCTGGCGGCGGTCATCCTGCAAGTGATGTTGGGCGGATGGACGACGTCGAACTACGCGGCGCTTGCGTGTCCGGACTTTCCAACCTGCCACGGCGTGTGGTGGCCGCCAATGGATGCGGCGGACGGCTTCGACGTGTTCCAGGATATCGGCCCTAACTATCTCGGCGGTCTGCTCGACAACACCGCGCGCACCGCGATTCACATGGGTCATCGGATAGGCGCGATGCTGGTGTTGCTTGCCGTGGGCAGTCTGGCGGTGCGGCTGCTCGCGATCGAATCTGCAAGGCGGTTGGGATTTGCAGTCGCGGCTCTGCTGCTGATCCAGATTGCTTTCGGTGTCATGAACGTACTGCTGACGCTACCGTTGGCCGTCGCAACCGCCCACAATGGAACTGGTGCGCTCTTGTTGCTCGGGGTCATTACAGTAAACTACCGCTCCTTCCGATCTGGGGTCTCCCGATGAGCGAGCTAGCGGCGCCTATCGCACGCGCGACTTGGCGTGATTTTCTCGAAATGTGCAAGCCGCGCGTCGTGTTGCTGATGCTGTTGTGTGCCATCGTTGGAATGTTCCTCGCTACACCCGGGATGGTGCCGATCAGTGCGCTCGTCTTCGGCACCCTGGGAATTGCGTTGGTCGCAGCATCCGCGGCAGTGGTCAACCACATTGCCGATGCGGAGATCGATGCGCGAATGGCGCGTACGCACGATCGCCCCGTTGCGACAGGGCGCGTAACGGCGAAACAAGGTTTGCTGTTCTCCGCCGTGATGGGCATTGCGGGAACTGTCGTTCTGTATCAGCTGGTGAACCCTCTAACGGCCTGGCTGAATCTCGCCTCATGGTTCGGTTATGGCATTGTGTACACGCTGTTCCTCAAACGGGCGACACCGCAGAACATCGTAATCGGGGGGTTGTTCGGCGCAGCACCGCCCTTGTTCGGTTGGACGGCTGTGAGCAACTCGGTCGAGCCCGGCGGATTGTTGTTGGTGCTGATTATCTTCGCTTGGACGCCGCCGCACTTCTGGGCGCTCGCGCTCGATCGCAAGGAAGAGTATCGCCACGCCAACGTGCCGATGCTGCCGGTGACGCACGGAGAGTCGTATACGCGTTGGCACATCCTCATCTACACGCTGATTCTCGTCGTCGTCACGCTGATGCCGTTTCTCATTGCAATGAGCGGCGTGATTTATCTCGTGTCGGCGGCAGCGCTGGGCGTCGGCTTTCTGTATTGGGCGGTGGAATTGCTGCGTGCTCGCAACCCTCGAGCACCGATCGAAACGTTTCGCTACTCCATCCTGTATCTGATGCTGCTGTTCATTGCGTTGCTGATCGATCACTACGTGCCCATCGGCGTTCCGACACTGACTAACGGAATTCCTGGAAATTCGGCGTGACGAGCGGAGTTCGCACGACCGTTCTGCTTTGCGTTGCGTTCGTTGCAGTCGTACTCGGCGCGCTGGTGTACAAAGCCACCCGCGAACCGCTGCTCGATGAGGCGTCCCTGAAGGAACAAGGCACGTTCCTATTGCCGGCGCCTCGCGACATCGCGCCGTTCAGTCTCACCGATCAGAACGGCAACACGTTCGACAACACGAATCTCAAGGGCCACTGGTCGCTGCTGTTTTTCGGTTTCACGTCATGCCCCGATGTGTGCCCCGTGACGTTGTCGGCACTGGCTCAGGTGGAAAAACACCTCGCCGAATCCGGGCGCAAGGATTTACTCGACAAGCTGAAGATCTACTTCGTTTCGGTCGACCCGGACCGCGACAGCGCGGCGGTGGTCGCGAAATACGTCGAAGCGTTCTCGCCGAGCTTCACCGGTGTCACCGGCACGCACGAAGCGCTGGCGGCTTTTGCGCAACAGGTCAATGTTGCGTTCATGAAGGTGCCGGATTCGAACGGCGGCTACACGATCGACCACACAGGCAACATAGTCATCATCGATCCGAATGGACGCTATGCCGGCTTCATGAAGCTGCCGCATCAGCCCGATCGGATGCTGATGGCGTACAAGTCGATCGCCGGAAGGATCTGACGCAATCACGCCAGCAGGCGGGCATCCAGATAGTAGAAGTGCGCGCAGTGCTGTTCGACGATCCGCTGAAACTCTTCCGGATTGTTGACCCGAACCTGCGCGTCGACGTGCCGCCTCATCGAAACCGTTAGTCTCGAAAGCCAGAACGCGGTCGCCGAGTACAAGGCGAACATCGGGAAATACCAGATCTCGCCGAGTGTCAGCGGACGGATTGCGTGGTATGCGCGCAGCAGCGCCATTGTTCGATCGGAGTCGAGCACACCGCTGCTGTCGTTGCACCAGTCGTTTGCTACAACCGCGAGATCGTAGATCCAGTAGCCGGTGGCAGCATGATGAAAGTCAACGACCCCTGTCAGTCCGCGTTCCGAGAACAGCACGTTGTCACGAAACATGTCACCGTGAATGACGCCACGCGGCAAACGCCGCACGTCTTCGCGGCGGAGCATCGACCCGATCGTCTCAACGGCGTCGCGTGCCAGCCGATAGTCGTCGTATGGGATCTGTCCGCGCACTGACTCAATGTTCTGAACGAGCCACGCCTCGTTCCGCGGATGGTCGGGCGCTTGTTTCGCAAGTGACAGAGTCGCCTTGTGAAATCGGGCGAGAAATCGCCCAACGGACTCACAATGGCGCATGGTGGGATTGACGACATGCCTTCCCGATAGTCGCGGCGAAACCATCGTCGGCTTGCCGTTGATCTGGTCGCTCGGCGAACCATTCCGATTGCGAATGATCGGTGCGACAGGCAATCCGGCTTCGGCGCATGCGTCGAGAAGCTGCACGATGAGGGCGCCGGAGTTCGGTGGACGCTCGAGCATCGTGACAACCACTTCGTGTGGACCACGTTGTGATGCAACGCGGACGAAGTAGTTGGAGTTCTCTACTCCATTCGACGCGGGCCAGTAGCGCTCCAGGCCGCCGAGTTCGTATTTCGCGAGCAGATCTTCGAGATCCGGCTCGTTGAGAGAAGTAATAGCAGCCACTGCTTCCCTAAAACTCGATGATCTTCCAACTGGGAATCAACATGTCGGCCTGTTCGAGATCGCCGAACCCCCGCGTGCTGTCGCGCGGGACGAGGTAGTAGGGCACGCCTCGCTTGGGGACGATCTTGATCATGCGAAGTTCGCCCGCTTGACGATATTCGTACACCGTTCTTTCTTCGCCGACGACAATCGTGACTTCAGGACCGATGGACTCGCGATCCGCTTCGGATGCGACTGCGATCGCAGCGACGCTTGCGAGCATTGCCGCGATCAACCAACGATGCGCCTTCCTGTTTCGAACCACGTGAATTACGTGCTGTGATAGAGTCCATAAGATTCCAATCTTGACCCAATTCATGACCAACGACAAACCCCTGGTTCTCGTCGACGGTTCGTCGTACCTGTTCCGCGCGTTTCATGCACTTCCATCGCTGTCGACCATCGACGGTCATCCGACCGGCGCTGTGCGAGGGGTCATCGGAATGCTGAAAAGACTCGCCAAGGATTACGCCGGCAGCCCGATCGCCGTCGTGTTCGACGCAAAAGGTCGCTCGTTCCGCAACGAAATCTATGCGGAGTACAAAGCGCATCGTCCGTCGATGCCCGATGACCTGCGCGTTCAAATCGCACCCATCCACGACATCATTCGCGCGATGGGATTGCCGCTGCTGATCATCGACGGCGTCGAGGCGGACGATGTGATCGGCACCCTGGCGAGCGAAGCGACACGGAAGCAACGCAACGTAGTGATCTCGACGTCCGACAAGGATCTTGCGCAACTGGTGAGCGATCACGTGACGCTTGTCGACACAATGACCGACACGCGTCTCGATCGCGATGGCGTGATCGCGAAGTTCGGGGTGCCCCCCGAACGAATCATCGACTACCTCGCGCTGATGGGCGACACGTCGGACAACGTTCCGGGCGTTCCCAAGGTAGGACCGAAGACGGCCGCAAAGTGGATCGGCGAATACGGCTCGCTCGAAGAGGTGATGGCGCACGCCGCAAACATCCCGGGAAAGATCGGCGAAAACCTGCGCGCGAGCCTAGCGATATTGCCGATGTCGAAACAACTGACCACGATCAAGTGCGACGTCGATCTCGCGGTCGGCGTCGATGAGTTGATACCCGACGAGGCCGATCTTGCGAAGTTGCGCGAGTTGTACACGCGCTTCGAGTTTCGTCCCTGGCTGGACGAATTGCTTGCGGACGGTAGCTCAGTGCCGTCGCCCGACGCTGTGTCAGGCGCAGACAAGCGCTATGAGACCGTCGTGGACTGGGTCGCGTTCGATCAATGGCTCGATCGCATTCGCGCACGCGGCAGATTTTCGCTCGACACCGAGACGACCAGTCAGGACTACATGCTGGCCGAGTTGGTGGGCATCTCGTTTGCGGTTGAAGCGGGTCACGCCGCGTACGTACCGCTCGGTCACGATTATCTCGGTGCGCCGGAACAACTGCCGCGCGATGAAGTCATTGCACGACTGAAGCCGCTGCTCGAGGACGCGACTCTGGTTAAGGTCGGGCAGAACCCGAAGTACGACAAGAACGTGCTGAAGTCGTATGGCGTCGAACTGGAGGGCATCGGGTTCGACACGATGCTCGAAAGTTACGTGCTCGATAGCGTTGGATCGCGCCACGACATGAGCGACCTTGCCGAGCGTCACCTCGGTCTGAAGACGATCAGCTTCGAAGATGTCGCCGGCAAAGGCGCCAAGCAGGCGACGTTCAATTCGGTGCCCGTTGAACGTGCGACTGAGTACGCAGCGGAAGATGCCGATTATTCGCTGCGACTGCATGAAGTACTGTGGCCGAAGCTCGTCGCCGAACCGCGATTGCGTTCCGTATTCGAGGACATCGAGATGCCGCTGCTCGGCGTCTTGTCGCGAATGGAGCGGACCGGCGCGAAAGTCGACGGCAAGCTACTGGCGTCGCAGAGCGACGAGCTTGCGCGGCGCATCGCGGAGCTTGCGCAAGAGGCGTATGGAATGGCCGGCGAAGCCTTCAATCTCGACTCGCCCAAACAGCTGCAGTCGATCCTGCACGACAAACTCGGTTTGCCTGTGCTGCGTAAAACGCCTGGCGGGCAACCGTCGACGGCGGAGCCGGTGCTCGCTGAACTCGCACTCGACTATCCGTTGCCGCGCGTAATCATGGATTACCGCAGCCTTACGAAGTTGAAGTCGACATATACCGACAAGTTGCCCTTGCAGATCAATCCGCGCACGGGTCGTATACATACGTCGTATCACCAGGCCGTTGCGGCGACCGGACGACTGTCGTCTGCCGATCCGAACCTGCAGAACATCCCGGTGCGCACTGCAGAAGGGCGCCGCATTCGTCAGGCGTTCGTGGCACCGGAGGGGCGGATGCTGGTCGCCGCTGACTACTCTCAGATCGAACTGCGCATCATGGCGCACCTTTCTGCGGACGTTGGGCTGCGTCGCGCGTTCTCGGAAGGTCTCGACGTGCATCGCGCGACCGCTGCCGAAGTGTTCGGCGTGCCGCTCGATTCGGTAACTGCGGATCAGCGGCGAAGCTCGAAGGCCATTAATTTCGGGCTGATTTACGGTATGTCTGCGTTTGGGCTCAGTCGCCAACTCGGCGTCAGTCGCACCGTCGCAAACGAGTACATCGAGCGCTACTTCGCCCGCTATCCGGGTGTGCGTGACTACATGGATCGCGTTCGCGCCGACGCGGCCAAGCAAGGCTACGTCGAAACGGTGTTCGGGCGGCGCCTATACCTTCCCGAGATCAATGCAAGCAACGCAATGCGGCGACAGGCTGCCGAACGCACCGCAATCAACGCGCCGATGCAGGGGACCGCCGCCGACATCATCAAGCGCGCGATGATCGCGGTGGATGAGTGGCTGCCAAAATCGGGAATTGCCGCGTCGATGATCATGCAGGTGCACGACGAGCTCATCTTCGAGGTGGACGATGCAGACATCGAGCGACTGATCCCCAGCGTTGTGCAGCGCATGGAAGCGGCGGCCTCACTCGATGTTCCGTTGGTAGTCGACGTTGGTCGAGGCTCCAACTGGGACGAAGCACACTGAGCTCGATCAGGGGCTCGGCGGCGTCAGCCAGGCGCGGAGCTTTTCGATCGCTTCGTCGCGCCCGGCGCCGGTCAGCGCGGAAAAGAGTTGAAGCGAGAATTGCGGTGACGCTAGGCGTTGCTTTGCCGCGCGCAATGCCGACGTCGCGGCACCGTGGCGAAGTTTGTCGGCTTTGTTCAAAAGGACGTGCATGGACAGCTGCGTTTCTCGAACCCAATTGACCATCATCACGTCGAACGGCTCGAATAGATGACGTATGTCCATCACGAGCACGATCGCTATCAGGTTCTCGCGCCGCGCAAGGTACTCTTCGACGTGGTCTTCCCAGATGCGCTTCTGACTCTTGGCAACGCGCGCATAACCGTAACCCGGAAGATCGACGAGGCGGCCCCCTTCGTTCGTCTCGAAAAAGTTCAGCAGTTGCGTACGTCCGGGTGTCTTACTGGTGCGCGCGAGATGGCGGTTGCGAGTGAGTTGATTCAGCACGCTCGACTTGCCGGAGTTCGATCGACCCGCGATCGCGATCTCTGGAACGACCGGCGGTGGACACTCTTTCAAGGTCGGTGCGCTGGTCAGAAAGTGCGCCACGATGCGGTCGGGGCGACCACCCATTCCAGTCACGTTGGTATATAATCCGCGCGCCTTTAGAGAGTCGTTAAGTTTAACAAAGCTATGCTCACGAAGTGGTTCCTCCTCGGTGTATTGGCGCTCACCCCGGCCGTAGTACTGGCGGCGGGAGACGCGGAAGCAGGTAAGGCGTTGGCTGCCCCGTGCGGCGCTTGTCACGGGCAGAACGGCGTTGCGATGGTTCCGGGTACACCGAATCTCGCGGGTCAAAACGCCCGTTATCTCAACGCGCAGCTCGAGATGATCAAAACCGGTGTCCGATCGGTGCCGTTGATGGCAGGTCAACTCGACGCGCTTTCGGCGCAGAACCTCGCAGACCTTGCCGCCTATTTCGCCGCGATGCCTCCCACGGTGGGACAGGCGAGCGGCGACCTTATCGCGGTGGGTGAGCAGATTTATCGCGGAGGCATCGCAGACAAGCGGGTGCCCGCATGCACCGCCTGTCACGCGCCAACCGGCTCCGGCAACTCACCGGCGGGCTTCCCGCACGTCGGTGGGCAGCGCGCCGACTATGTGATCGTTCAGCTCGTCGCGTATCGCGAGGGGATCCGTCAGACCGACGACAGCTACGGCGCCGCCATGCGCCAGGTCGCAAACGGACTGACCGACCGCGAAATCAACGCCCTCGCGAGCTACATTCAGGGTCTGCACTAAACCGACCCAGCCGCTGTCGAACCGGAGTCGGGTTGGGCGACATTTCCCTGTGCTGAGGAAGGTGAATGAATAGAGTCATTGCGGTGCTCGCCATTGTCTTCGGTTGCTATGCGCCAGTCGCAACCGCGCAGGGATTCGAAGTGGGCGTTAACTACGACCTGCTTCCGATCGCCGTAGAGACGGCCGATCCGAGCAAGATCGAAGTCGTCGAAGTGTTCTCTTACGGGTGTCCGCACTGTTTCGAGCTCGAGCCTTCGATCGAGGCGTGGGCCGCTCGGCAACCTTCCGACGTGCAGTTCCGACGTATCCCAGCTGTCTTCCGCAAAGATTGGCAGATGCTGGCGCAAGCGTTCTATGCGGCCGAGGTGCTCGGCGTCACAAGCAAGGTGAACATGCCGATCTTCGAGGCGATTCACCTGAAGGGCTTGAATCCGAACGATCCGGCGGTTCTAGCGGCGATCTTCAAGGATTCGGCCGGCGTGGATGGAGAGGAGTTTCTCAAGGTTCTGAACTCGTTTGGCGTACGCAGCAAGGTGTTGCAAGCAGACGCTCAAGGCCGCATGTACAACTTGGCTGGGGTACCCACACTGATCGTTGCCGGGAAGTACACGGTGTATGGTCAAAGCTTCGTCGGCGGTAACGTCGATCGGTTGTCGGTTGTAGACTTTCTCGTAGCCAAGGAGCGGGCTGCGCGCAGTCAAGTCAAAGGAGCTCATGCCCAATAATCGAACGCCGGAACTGCCGGCCAGGCCTCAGTCGAGGGGAATCCCGCTTGCTAGACTGCCTGCGTCCATCATCGAGCGCGGTCTTGCAACAGGTATGAGAGGCGCCGGCGCACTTTCGAACTTTCGGTTCAATCGACGCTTCGAGCCGCAATGCGCGGCGGTGGAGCCGCTGGTCAACCCGCGCGGCATTCCGATCGCAGACCTTGATGGCGACGAACTACGTCTGCTCAGCTTCAACATTCAGGTCGGCATCAGCACGGGCCGCTATCGCCACTATCTGACGAACGGCTGGAAGCATCTGCTCCCGCACGAAGCGCGGGCCGACAACCTTCGGCTGATCGGTGATCTCGTTGCGGATTACGACGTCGTTGCGTTGCAGGAGGTCGATACCGGCAGCTTGCGCAGCGGCTTTGTGAACCAGGTGGAATACCTCGCGTATCGCGGCAACTTTCCTTACTGGTACGCGCAGCTGAATCGTGATCTCGGTCCGATCGCGCAGCACGGCAATGGCCTGCTGTCGCGGTTGCAGCCGAACGTGCTCGAAGACCACAAGCTGCCTGGCACGTTCGCGGGCCGCGGCGCCATCGTCATGCGTTTCCGTTTCGCCGGCACCGAAGTGCTGGTGGTGCTGCTGCACCTGTCGTTGGGCGAACGTTCGCGCCATCAGCAGCTGTCGTACGTACGTACGCTGATAAAGGACGAACCAAACGTCGTGGTGATGGG
>CAZLDA010000094.1:0-9653 GCA_964557875.1 uncultured Pseudomonadales bacterium
TGATGGCCGCGCTGCTGGCCGAGATCAAGTCGCGCATGTTGTTGCCGCGGCCGAGCTTCGATCTCGAAGACGAAGACGACCCGCGCGCGCAGCTGATCCGCAGGTTGCAGGAGTACGAACGCTTCAAGAGCGCCGCGGAACAGCTGGATGCGGTGCCGCGACTCGAGCGCGACGTGTTTCGTGCATATGCCGAACGACCGGAGTTGACGCGTCAGCAGGTGGAACCGGAAGTCGATCTGAAGGAAGTGCTCATCGCGTTGTCGCGTGTACTACACCGTGCCGAGATGTACACCCGCCATGCGGTGAAGTTCGAACCCTTGTCGGTGCGTGAGCGTATGTCCGACGTACTCGCCCGCGTCAACGATGCGCCGGAGGAGTTCGTCCCCTTCGTCAGTCTGTTCAACGTGCAGGAGGGACGACTGGGCGTGATCGTTACGTTCCTTGCGCTGATGGAACTGGTCAGGGAACGGCTCATCGATCTGGTTCAGAACGAAGCATTTGCGCCGATCTATCTTCGCGCCGCCGCCAACTAATTTCGGGACTCTCGGAACACCATGCTGGAACCCCAACTCATTAAACAGATCGTCGAAGCCGCGCTGCTGTGCGCCGACGAGCCACTCACACTCGATCTGCTCGAGCGGCTCTTTGCGGAAGGCGAGTGCGACAAGCCGGCACTCAAGGCAGTGATCGAGAGCATCGAAGAAGAGTGTGTGGGGCGGGGCATCGAACTGAAACGCGTTGCATCGGGTTACCGGTTTCAGGTGCGCCAGGAGCTCGCGCCGTGGATGAGCCGGATGTGGGAAGACCGGCCGCCGCGTTATTCGCGCGCGGTGCTCGAAACTCTTGCATTGATTGCCTACAAGCAACCGGTGACGCGCGGCGACATCGAACAGGTGCGCGGCGTCGCAGTGAACTCGAACATGGTGCGCGCGTTGCTCGAACGCGACTGGATTCGCGTGGTGGGTTATCGCGAGGTGCCCGGCCGTCCCGCGATGTATGGCACCACCAAGACTTTTCTCGATTACTTCAACCTGAAGAGCCTTGATGAGCTGCCGACGTTGCCGGAGATCCGTGCATTGATCGAACCGATCGAAGCGGAACTGGCCGGCGCCGGTCCGGAATATGTCGAAGGCCCGCGCGTCGAGTTCCCCACCGACGACGTCGGTCTCGAGAGCGTGACGGTGGAAGGCGTGACCGTTGAGCGCGTGACGATAGAAGACATGGCCGCGCAATCCAACGATGAGCTCCTCGATGCGCCCGGCGTGGAACAGGAGCGGTGAAGAAGACGCGCCCGTCCCGTAAGCCGCCTCGCGACGCGGCTCCTGCCCCGGCGGTCGAAACTCCACTAACCGAAAAACTGCACAAGGTCATGGCCGATGCGGGTCTCGGCTCGCGGCGTGAAATGGAGCGCTGGATCGAAGCGGGTCGCGTTACGGTCAACGGCGAGCGCGCAACGTTGGGCGACCGGGTCGGCAGCGAAGACCAGGTGACCGTAGACGGCGCACCGCTGCATCACCGCGCGGAAACCACCGCCCGCGTGCTGATCATGAACAAGGCCGACGGCGTGGTGTGCACACGGCGCGATCCGGAAGGGCGGCCGACGTGCTTCGACGGGTTGCCGAAGCTCGCCGGTGGGCGCTGGGTCGTCGTCGGCCGTCTCGACATCAACTCGAGCGGTTTGCTGTTGCTGACCAACGACGGCGCACTGGCACACAGGCTGATGCATCCTTCGACGGGGATCGATCGGGAATATGCGGTGCGTGTTGCTGGAGCAATCGACGAGGACATGGAACGCGCGCTGCGGGAAGGCGTGTTGCTCGACGACGGGATCGCAAAGTTCACCGACATCGAGAAACACGGCGGCACCGGCTACAACAACTGGTATCACGTGACGTTGATGGAAGGGCGCAATCGCGAAGTGCGGCGATTGCTCGAATCGCAGGGCGCGCGCGTGTCGCGCCTCAAGCGCGTCAGATACGGACCGGTCGTGTTGCCTTCGTCATTGCGGCGCGGCAATTGGGATGAGATGTCGGCGGCCGACGTCGCGGAGCTCTATCGCATCTTCGGATTGCCGAAACCCCGGCTGGAAAAGCGCGGCGCTCGCCGCGGTGCCGGTTCGGTATTGATCCCTTACCCGGAGTTGCGCTCCGCTAAAGCGTAACGCGGATTGTTGTCACGGCGTCCAATCTCTCGCGTCCCATTGGATTTCGCTGCGTCCGCGCGCCTGCGGACCCATCAGATACAGGTAGATGTCCATACGCGCTTCCGGTGTCGGAACGGTCATCGGGTCTTCGCCGGGATATGCCGTGGTGCGCATCGTCGTGCGGGTGGCACCGGGATTGAGCGTCGTTACGCGAACGCGACCTTCGTCTGCGAGTTCATCGGCCAGCACCTGTGCGAATCCTTCAACTGCGAACTTCGACGCGGCGTATGCACCCCAGTACGCTCGGCCAGCGCGACCAACACTCGATGAAGTGATGATGACCGACGCGTCCGTCGATCGGCGCAGGGCCGGCAACACACCTTGCGTGAGCAGGAACGTCGCCTCGACGTTGACCTGCATGACGCGCCGCCAGCTTGCCGCATCGTAGAACTCGATCGGCACTCGCGGCCCAAGCATGCTCGCGTTGTGCAGCAATCCGTCGAGACGGCCGTAGTGGTCGACGATCTGTTCGCTCAACTCCTTGTAGGCCTCCGCATCGGCTACTTCGAGGTCGCACGTCACGATGGTCGGATCGGTATCGGTTTCGGATTTGATCGCATCGAACACTGCTTCGAGCTTCTGCTGGTTGCGTCCCAACAGAACAACGTTGGCGCAATGCGCGGCAAAAGTGCGCGCGGCGCATCGTCCGATGCCGTCGCCCGCACCCGTAACGAGCACCGTGCGGTCCGCCAACAGATCAACTGGAGGTTTGTACCGCCAGTTGGCACGGGCGGCTTCGAGTTCGGCGTACATCAGGTCACTTCGGGTTTGGTGGCGTGGAGAAAGTAGTTCACGTCGACATCGGCGCCGAGCGAAGCCTTACGCGTGAGCGGGTTGTACGTCATGCCGATGATCTCGCGTGTATCGAGCCCGGCGTCGCGAACTGCACGCGCGAGTTCGGAAGGACGGATGAACTTGCGGTAGTCGTGCGTTCCGCGCGGCACGAGATTCAGCAGATATTCGGCACCCACCACCGCGAGCGCCCACGCTTACGGATTGCGATTGATGGTCGAGAAGAACACGTGGCCACCCGGCTTAACGAGCTTTGCACACGCGCTGACGATCGATTGCGGATCCGGCACGTGCTCGATCATTTCGAGGCAAGCGACTACGTCGAACGCGCCCGGCGCTTCCGCTGCGAGAGCTTCTGCGCTGACCTGGCGGTACTGAACGTCTACGCCCGATTCCAGCGCATGCAGCCGCGCAACCGCGAGCGTGCCTTCGGCGAGATCGGCGCCGAGCACGCGCGCGCCGCGCGCCGCCAGTGCCTCGGCCAGAATGCCGCCGCCGCAACCGATCTCGACCACCTGCTTACCAACAATTTCACAACGTCGCTCGATGTAGTCGACGCGCAGCGGATTGATATCGTGCAAGGTTCGAAAGTCGCCTTCGGAATCCCACCAGCGATGCGCCAGCGACTCGAACTTGGCGATTTCCGATTGATCGACGTTTTCGGTCACGAAGCGTCTCGAGCTCTGGTTGATTTGGTTGAAAGGCGCGACATCATGCCAGCGCGGCGAGCCGCGTCGACCAGCGCGTGGCGCGTGCGTGAATCGCCGCTTCGTCCAACGTCGCCGGTTTGCCTTCGATCAGTACGTGCTGGCCGGCGATCCATGCGTTGCAGACATGGTTGCCGGAAGCCCCGTATACCAGCGTCGCCTCGGGACGGTGCAGCGGCAGCGCTGCAGAGTAGGTCAGGTCCACTGAAATCACGTCCGCGGCCTTGCCGGCTTCGATCGACCCGATCGTTGCGTCGAGGCCAAGTGCACGGGCGCTGCCGAGTGTTGCGAATTCCAGCGCTTCGAACGCGCCGAATGCACTCGGGTCGCCGGTAATCGTCTTCGCGAGCAATGCCGCAACACGCAACTCGGTGAACAGATCGAGCGCGTTGTTCGCGGCGGCGCCGTCGGTGCCGAGTCCGACGATGAGTCCGCGTCGTTTGAGACGTTCGATGTCGCAGGTGCCGCTGCCGAGCTTCAGATTCGACTGCGGACAATGCACGGCGCGCACGCCGGATTCGGCCAGCAGTTCGAGTTCCGCGTCGTCGACTTGTGTCAGATGCACTGCCTGAAGGCGGGGTACCAGTAGTCCGAGTTCGGCGAGATAGTGAATGTGACTGGTGCCGAGTTCGCGATGCGCCGCTTCGACCTCGGCCGCCGTTTCATGAAGATGCATGTGAATCGGCGCGTCGATTTCTTCCGCGTATGTCAGGGTTTTCAGCAGATCGGCTTTGCCGAGCGCGTATGCGGAGTGCGGACCGAACGCGACGCGCAGCAGCGGATCTCCCCGGTGTTCGTCGTGCAGTGCGAGGCCCTTGTGAAATCCCTCTGCCGCGTTGCTCGACCACGCGTTCGGAAACTGGAGCAACGGAAACACTATCTGCGCGCGCAGCGCCGCTTCCTGCGCAATGCGTGCCGTCACTTCGGGAAAGAAATACATGTCGCTGAAACAGGTTGTACCGGACTTCAACATTTCCAGAAGCGCAAGCGCCACGCCGTCAGCGACGAAATCCGGCGACATCCATTGCGCCTCGATCGGCCAGATGCGCTCGCGCAACCACGTCTCCAGCGGCATGTCTTCGGCGAGACCGCGCAACAACACCATCGCTGCATGACCGTGCGCGTTGACGAGTCCCGGCATCAACACCTGACCGTCGAGACGCCGGATCGCGGTCGCGTGAAACTGTTCGTGAATCGCGGCGGTCGGTCCGATCGCGAGGATTTTTCCGTCGCCAACCGCGACGCTGTGGTCCGTTAACACGGTCCGCGCCGGCGCGATCGGCAGTATCCAGCTTGGATCGAGAATGAGGTCGGCGGTGGGTTTCGGCATCGCGCGATTATATGTCGCAGCCGCAGCCGATGGCTCGGTTTCGAAAGCGATCGTGTTAAGCTAGCGCGTTTTTCGCACCCTCCGGTTTACAGCCCAATCCATGGCCGAATTCGAGAAAGAAATACTGCCCGTCGCGATCGAAGACGAGCTGAAGAAGTCATACCTCGCGTATGCGATGAGCGTCATCGTGGGTCGCGCATTGCCCGACGTTCGCGACGGTTTGAAACCGGTGCATCGTCGTGTGTTGTTTGCTATGAACGAGCTGAACAATACGTACAACAGACCGTACGTGAAGTCGGCGCGAATCGCCGGCGACGTGATAGGCAAATACCACCCGCACGGCGAAGGTGCGGTTTACGACACCATCGTGCGCATGGCGCAACCGTTCGCGATGCGCTACACCCTGGTCGACGGTCAGGGCAATTTCGGTTCGGTGGACGGCGATCCGCCGGCGGCAATGCGTTACACGGAAGTGCGGCTCGAACGCATCGCGGGCGAGCTTCTCGAAGACCTAGACAAGGAAACGGTGCCGTACGTCGCGAACTACGACGACACGCTGCAGATTCCGGAAGTGTTGCCCACACGGGTACCGAATCTGCTGGTGAACGGCTCCACCGGAATCGCGGTGGGAATGGCCACCAACATTCCACCGCACAATTTGCGTGAAGTCATCGACGGCTGTCTGGCGCTGATCGACGATCCTGCGATCACGATCGATGGCCTGATGGAGTACATCAAAGGTCCGGATTTTCCGACCGCGGGCATCATCAACGGTCGCGCGGGCATCGTCGAAGCGTACAGAACCGGCCGTGGCCGCATCTTCGTGCGTGCACGCGCAGAGGTCGAATCCGACGAAAAGACCAACAAAGACACGATCATCATCACCGAAATCCCCTATCAGCTGAACAAGGCGCGGCTGATTGAGCGCATCGCCGAGCTGGTCAAAGAGAAGAAGATCGAAGGCATTACCGAACTGCGCGACGAGTCCGACAAAGACGGCTTGCGCGTGGTCATCGAACTGCGCCGCGGCGAATCGGGTGAGGTCGTGCTGAACAACCTCTATAGCCAAACGCAGCTTCAAGGCGTTTACGGCATCAACTGCGTCGCGCTCGTAGATGGTCAGCCGCGCGTACTCGACCTGAAGCAGATGCTCGAAGCCTTCGTCAAACATCGCCGCGAGGTGGTGACGCGACGCTCGGTGTTCCTGTTGCGCCGTGCGAGGCAGCGCGGCCACATTCTCGAAGGACAGGCCGTTGCACTGGCGAACATCGACAGAGTGGTAGAACTGATCCGATCGTCACCCGATGCAGCGGAAGCTCGTGCACGCCTGATGGCGCAGGGTTGGACGTCTGCGAACGTCACCGAATTGCTCGCGCGCACCGGCAGCGATGCGTGCCGGCCCGAAGGACTCGATGCGCAATACGGCTTCCGCGACGGTCTGTACTACCTGTCAGAAGAGCAGGCGCAGGCCATTCTCGATCTGCGACTGCACCGGTTGACTGCACTCGAACAGAGCAAGCTGATCGAGGAATATCAGGAAATCCTCGACGAAATCGCCGAACTGCTCGCGATCCTCGCATCGACCGAACGCCTGCTCGAGGTGATCCGTGCGGAGTTGCGGGCAATCCGCGAAGCGTACGGTGACGATCGCCTCACCGAAATTGTTAGCAGTCAACTCGATCTTTCGGTTGAAGACCTCATCACCGAAGAGGACATGGTGGTGACGGTTTCGCACCACGGCTACGCGAAGACTCAGCCCGTCAGCGATTACCAGGCGCAACGCCGGGGTGGTCGCGGCCGTGCGGCCACGGCGGTGAAAGACGAAGATTTCGTCGAGCATCTGATCGTCTCGTCGAGCCACGACACGCTGCTGTGCTTCTCGAATTTCGGCAAGGTTTACTGGATCAAGGCGTATCAGATTCCGCAGGCGAGTCGTGGTGCGAAAGGTCGCCCGCTCGTCAACATGCTGCCGCTCGACGCCGAGGAGCGGATCACCGCGATACTGCCGATCCGCGATTTCACCGCGGATGCATTCGTGTTCATGGCCACCGCAAACGGCACCGTGAAGAAGACGCCGCTCGAACAGTTCTCGCGGCCGCGCACCAGCGGACTCATTGCGCTCGACCTCGAAAAAGGCAACACGCTGGTGGGCGTCGCGCTCACGGACGGTCATTGCGACGTGTTGGTTCTTTCGAGTTCCGGCAAAGCCGCGCGATTCAAAGAGTCCGACGTAAGGGCCATGGGCCGAACCGCGCGCGGCGTACGCGGCATCCGTTTGATCGGCGGACACCGTCTGATTGCGCTGATCGTGCCGCTGGAAAACGGCTACATCCTCACGGCCAGCGAAAACGGGTACGGCAAGCGCACGCTCGTCAACGATTTCCCGCTGAAGGGCCGCGGCACGCAAGGCGTCATCGCGATGCAGGTCAGCGAGCGCAACGGTGCGCTGGTTGGAGCGGTGCAGGTATTCGACGGTGACGAACTGATGCTGATCAGCGACCAGGGAACGCTGGTGCGGATTCCCGCCGACCAGGTATCGCTGGTGGGTCGTAACACGCAGGGGGTGCGGCTGATTGCGCTGCGCGACGATGAACGCCTGGTGCGTATTGCGCGCATCGTCGAGTCGGAAGTGAACGGCGACGAAACGATCGTGACGCGCGCACCCGTGTCCGGTAGTGCCGAGACCACCGATGCAGCAATCGAAGGCGACGATGCTGCGGATGACGAAATGGACGACGACGTGATCGACGACGATTCGTCGGACAGCGACGGCCCCGGTTCGGAACCGGAAGAAGAGTGAACCGATGAAACGCGCATTCAATTTCTCCGCAGGTCCGGCGGCGTTACCGCTGGAAGTTCTCGAAGAAGCCGCAGCGGAATTGTTCGATTACCGCGGCACCGGCATGTCGGTGATGGAAATGAGTCACCGCAGCGACGAGTTCGTCGAAATCGCGCAGCGCGCCGAAGCGGATCTGCGCGAACTGCTTGGTGTATCCGACGACTACGCGGTGTTGTTCCTGCAAGGCGGTGCGACGGCTCAGTTCGCCGCGGTGCCCCTCAACCTGCTTGGTGACAAGGTCGCAGCCGACCACGTCAACACCGGCGCATGGGCAAAAAAAGCGATCAGCGAAGCAAAGCTCTACTGTCGCGCGAACGTCGCTGCCAGTTCCGAAGCCACGAAGTTCGATCGGGTGCCGCCGCGCGCCGAGTGGAAGCTCGATCCGAACGCGGCTTATGTGCACATCATCGGCAACGAGACCATCGGCGGCGTCGAGTATCACGACATTCCCGACGTCGGCTCAGTTCCGCTGGTATCCGACATGTCGAGCACGCTGCTGTCGCGGCCGATCGACGTATCGCGGTTCGGCGCAATTTACGCCGGTGCCCAGAAGAACATCGGCCCTGCGGGTCTGGTGCTGGTAATCGTTCGCCGCGACCTGCTCGGACGCGCGCGTGCCGATACGCCGAGCATCCTGGATTGGAAGCTGAGCGCCGACAACGACTCGATGTACAACACACCCGCGACGTATTCCTGGTACATCGCCGGGCTGGTGTTCCGCTGGATCAAGCGGCAGGGGGGCCTCGTTGCAATGGAACAGCGCAATCGCGCGAAAGCGCAGAAGTTGTATCGCGCCATCGATGCGAGCAATTTCTATCGCTGTCCGGTGGTGGAGCGCGACCGTTCGTTGATGAACGTGACGTTCACGCTGGCGGATGAAGCGCTCGACAACGCGTTCGTCAAAGGCGCAGAGGCAGCCGGAATGCAGACCTTGAAAGGGCATCGCAGCGTCGGCGGAATGCGCGCAAGTCTTTATAACGCCGTGC
This sequence comes from uncultured Pseudomonadales bacterium, assembly GCA_964557875.1. Taxonomy (GTDB): domain Bacteria; phylum Pseudomonadota; class Gammaproteobacteria; order Pseudomonadales; family Azotimanducaceae; genus DATJGR01. The sequence goes on from CAZLDA010000094.1 coordinate 8,858, forward strand.
CGGAAGCGGCGGTTGATGCATTGATCCAGTACATGGCGGCGTTCGAAGCGGAACATGGGTAATGGCCGACTCGAAAGACGGAAAAGTCGATCAGCTGCGTGAGATCCGTGCGCAGATCGACTCGATCGACCGGGAATTGCAGCGTCTGATCAACGCGCGCGCCGCGTGCGTGTTACGCGTTGCAGAAGTGAAGACCGCCGACTCCGGCGACGAAGCGCCAGTGTTCTATCGGCCGGAACGCGAGGCGGAGATTCTCACCCGCGTCAAACGCGAGAACACGGGGCCTCTACCCGATAGCGACATGGCGCACCTGTTCCGCGAGATCATTTCGTGCTGCCTCGCGCTCGAGCAACCGTTGACGATCGCGTATCTCGGCCCGTCAGGCACGTATACCGAGGCTGCAGCGATAAAACAGTTCGGCCACTTCGCATCGACGCGTTCGCTGGGGACGATCGACGAGGTATTTCGCGAAGTCGAAGCGGAGGCGGCGCACTACGGCGTCGTGCCCGTGGAGAACTCCACCGAAGGCATGGTCAATCACACGCTCGACTGTTTCATGACGTCGCCGTTGCGGATCTGCGCCGAAGTGGAGTTGCCCATTCATCATTCGCTGATGGTGGGGCCGACCACTGAGCGCGCGTCGATTACAACGATCTACTCGCATCAACAGTCGTTGGGGCAATGCCGGCGTTGGCTCGATTCGCACTTTCCCGGCATCGAGCGCGTTGCAGTGAACAGCAATGCGGAAGCCGCGCGTATGGTTGCGTCGCGCAACGATTGTGCTGCGATCGCCGGC
>CAZLDA010000095.1:0-9647 GCA_964557875.1 uncultured Pseudomonadales bacterium
GAGTTCCATCGGCCCCGGCCGGAACAACGCACCGAGCGCGATGATGTCTTCGAACCGGTCGGGTTTTGCCTGCTCCAGCAAGCTCTGCATACCGCGGGATTCGAACTGGAATACGGCCGTCGTTTGTTTACGGCGCAAGAGTTCGAACACTTTTGGATCGTCGAGCGGAAGCCGTTCGATGTCGAGCGCATCGGTGCCCTCGGGGCGCACTTCGTTGATTGCGGCAACGGTCCAATCGATGATCGTGAGCGTCTTCAGACCGAGGAAGTCGAACTTCACCAATCCGGCACGCTCGACGTCGTCTTTGTCGAACTGCGAAATGACGCCGGCACTCGCCTCGTCGACGTACAGCGGCACGAAATCCGTGAGAAGCGACGGCGCAATGACCACACCGCCGGCGTGTTTACCGACGTTGCGCACGATGCCTTCGAGTTTGTACGCCATGTCCATGATCTCGCCGACTTCCTCGTTGTCGGCGATGAAGTCGCGAAGTTCCGGCGCTTCTGCAACCGCGCGTTCGAGCGTCATGCCTACTTCGAACGGAATCAGCTTCGACAATTTGTCGGCGAGCCCGTAAGGCTTACCCTGCACTCTCGCGACGTCGCGCACCACCGCCTTCGCCGCCATGGTGCCGAATGTGGCGATCTGACTGACCGAAGCGTGGCCGTAGCGTTCTGCAACGTGCGCAATCACGGCATCGCGTCCCATCATGCAGAAGTCGATGTCGAAGTCCGGCATCGATACGCGCTCGGGATTCAGCAAACGTTCGAACAGCAGGTCGTACGCGAGTGGATCGAGGTCGGTGATTCCGAGCGAGAACGCGACCAGAGATCCAGCGCCAGAGCCGCGCCCCGGCCCGACCGGAATTTTCTGGCTCTTCGCCCAGTTCACAAACTCCATCACGATGAGGAAGTAGCCGGAGAACCCCATCTGGTTGATGATGCCGACTTCAACTTCGAGGCGCTTCTCATAGCCCGTTCGCTGCTCTAACGAGATCTCACGGCCGCGCTCGATCATCGTGGCGAGTCGCGCATTCAATCCTTCGCGCGCCGTCTGGCGCAGATAGTCGTCGAGTGCGATGCCATCGGGCACCGGATACTTCGGGAGGAAGTACGTGCCGAGCTGAATCTTCACGCTGCAGCGTTTCGCGATCTCGACGGCGTTCTCCAGAGCCTCAGGAACGTCGGCGAACAACGCCTCCATTTCCTGCGGACTCTTGAAATACTGTTCTTCGCTGTATCGACGAACGCGACGCGGATCGTTCAGCGTGCGCCCTTCCTGAATGCACACACGTGTCTCGTGCGCCTCGAAGTCGTCGCGTCCGATGAAGCAGACGTCGTTCGTGGCGACTACGGCCAGTTCGAGTTCGGTCGCGAGTTCTATCGCACCGGAAAAGTACACATCCTCGCCGTCGCGGCGCGTCCGCTCGAGTTCGACGTAGTAGCGGTCGCCGAAGATCCGGTTCCAACGCGCCGCATGTGCGCGTGCCGTAGTCGAGTCGCGGCGCAACAGTGCTTGCCCAACGTCGCCGCGCGTGCCGCCCGACAACAGAATGACTCCGTCGCTGTGCGCTTCGAGCCACGCGCGCTCGACACAACCACGGTGCGCTGCGTCGAGGTACGATTTCGAGACCAGCATGATGACATTGCGGTAACCGGTTTCGTTCATCGCGAGCACGATGCATCGGTATCGCCCTGCGGGGTCGGCATCGGCCGCCGAATCGAAGTACGTGAGATCCGCGCCGACGATCGGCTTCACGCCCGCGTTCAGGCACGCATCGTAGAACTTGATGAGGCCGAAGAGATTGGAACGGTCGGTGATGGCGACCGCCGGCATGCCGAGCGCAACCGCACGATCGACCAGATCCTGCACCTTCACCAGACCGTCGGCGATCGAGTACTCGGTGTGGACCTTCAGATGGACGAAGCCGCTGCCCATCGCGTCACGCCTCGGTTTCGAACATCACCACGGCGTTCGTCTCGAACGCCGATACTCGAATAGGAGCAAAGCTCATGCGATGCAGCGGGCTCGGGCCGAATCGTTCGAGCGCTTCGAGATGCGCAGCGGTTGCGTAACCTTTGTGTCGCTCGAAACCGTAGTTCGGATAATGAGCTGCCGCCCTGTCCATCTCCCGATCGCGAATGACCTTTGCAACGATCGATGCGGCACTGATCGACGCAACGCGATCGTCGCCGCCGACGATCGCAACCGCCGGCATGGCAAGCGTCGGCGTGATGTTGCCATCGACGTAGACGACGTCGGGTTGCAGCGCGAGGTTCGCGACGGCACGCTCCATCGCGAGCAGGCTCGCCCGCAGGATGTTGAGCAGATCGATCTCGGCCACTTCGGCCCGACCCACCCCGACCGCCAGCGCCTGCGATTCGATGATCTCCGCGAGTTCCGCGCGCCTCGCAGCAGTGAGTTTTTTGGAGTCCCGCAAGCCCGTGATCGGCCGCGACGGATCGAGAATCACCGCAGCGGCGATGACGGGACCCGCGAGAGGGCCGCGGCCGACTTCGTCGACACCTGCGAGCATGAGAACCGGGGTGGGTTGATCGTCGAAGAGATCCATCAGCGATCGATCAACGTGAGCACCGCTTCGGCGGCGCGTTGGTTTGCGCCGCGGCGCAGCGATCCATGCAGCATACGAAAGTCCGTTAGGTGATTGCCGGCGCGGCCGCGTTCCAGTTCCGTGATCAGCGCGTCGGCGAGTCGTTGTGGTTGAGCAGCGTGTTGCAGAAGTTCGGGGACGAGGCGCCGGCCCGCCAGAATGTTGGGCAACGCGACGAACGGTGTGCGTAGCAGCGCTTTCACGATTACGTAGCTTAACGCGCCGAGCCGGTACGTCACTACCATTGGTTTGCCAAACAGCATCGCTTCCAGCGAGCCGGTGCCGGACTTCACCAACGCAACATCGGACGCAGCAAGTGCGAGGTGCGCGTTCGAAGGCAACACGCGCAACGTGAGCGTCGGGAACCGTTGAGCGAGCGACTCGATCGCTTGCCGCGACCGCTCGTCGACGCACGGTACGAGAAACACTGTGTCACTCCGCCCCAGTGTTTTCTCGACTATTTCCGCAGTCTGCAGAAACAGTTCCGCATGTGCGCGCAGTTCAGACAAGCGGCTGCCAGGCAGCAATGCAACGACGAGTTGGTCGTTCGAAAGCCCGAGCTCTTCGCGCGCGGGCGCAGTACGGTCGATGGGGTCGATAGAATCAGCCAGCGGATGGCCGACGAATTCGGCGCGCACGCCCTGAGATACATACAGCGGCGGTTCGAACGGATACAGCGTCATCACGAGATCCGTCGCGCGACCGATCCTCTTCACGCGGCCGCGTCGCCACGCGTACACAGACGGACTCACGTAGTGCGCGGTGACGATGCCGCGCCGTTTAAGCAGACGCTCGAGCAACAGATTGAAGACGTTGAAGTCAACTCCGATGAACACGTCCGGCCGATCACTCAGGAAGCTCGCACGCAATGAGCGAATCACACGCAGGAGACGCGGAAACCGCTTCACCGGCTCGACGAAACCATTCATTGCAAAGGTCGACATCGGGGCCAGCGCTTCGAGACCTGCTGCCAGCATCAACGGACCGCCGACACCTCGAAACCGCACATCCGGCACACGCGCACGCAGCGCATGCATCAGACCTGCGCCGAGCAAATCACCGGAAGGTTCACCCGCGAGTATGCCGACGTTGAGGACCCGTCGTTCAATCGCCGTTGCCCTCACGACGACCGCGGATGATGCCCCATCGCGATTCGGCCACGCTGCTCATGAAGAGGCGCACTTCGGGATGCCGGTCCGCAAGCGGCGAGATTTCGTCCAACGCTTCCTTCACGGTGAGCTTGTTGCCGTATACAAGTCGGTACGCCTCGCGCAGCGCCGCGACGGCCGCATCGCCGATACCGCGGCGGCGCATTCCCTCGATGTTGAGACCCACCGCCCCGGCTGGATTGCCGCTCACCGTTACGAACGCGGGTACGTCTTTCAGCACGAGACTCATTCCGCCGATGTGGGCGTGCGCACCTATGTGCCGGTACTGCGGAATACCGGCGTAGCCGCCGAAGTTCGCGTAGTCGCCCACCAGCACGTGGCCCGAAACCGATGCGTTGTTCGCCATGATCACGTGGTTGCCGAGCGTGCAGTCGTGGCCGACGTGCACGTACGCCATCAGCAGATTGTGGTTACCGATGACGGTACGTCCCTGCCCCTGTACCGTGCCGCGATGAATCGTTACGCCTTCGCGGATGACGTTGTCGTCGCCGATCTGCAACGTGGTCGGTTCACCGTGATAGGCGAGCGCAGGCGTGTCTTCGCCAACGGTCGAAAACTGGAAGATCCGGTTACGTCGACCGATTCGGGTTGGACCCTTCAGGATGACGTGCGACGCGATCCGACAACCATCGCCGATTTCGACGTTCGCGCCGACGATCGTCCAGGGTCCGATGGAAACATCCGCGCCGATCACCGCGCTGGGGTCGACGATCGCGCGCGGATCGATCACCGCCGCGCCGCCCTATGGCTGGGCCGTTCGGGCACTACACTTCCTTTCCGACGCAGATCACTTCCGCTTCGCACGCGAGATCACCTTCGACATAAGCATTACAGGCAAACTTCATGACGTTGCGTTTGTCCGCGATGATCTTCGACTCCATGTCGAGCCGGTCGCCGGGTACAACGAGCCGTTTGAAGCGCGCGTGGTCGACCCCACCCAGGTAGTACATCGCATCGGCCGGTCCTCGGCTCTTCGTCCTGAATGCGAGGATGCCGGACAACTGCGCCATCGCTTCGACGATGAGCACGCCGGGCATGACCGGATTACCGGGGAAGTGGCCGTTGAAGAACATCTCGTTCACGCTGATGTTCTTGAAGCCTTTGATGGTTTCGCCCGGAACGACGGAAACGACCCGATCGACCAGCAGGAACGGATACCGGTGCGGCAGGTACTCCGCGATTTCCTTGATGTCCATCATCTACACGTTCCTCGCGGCACGCTGCGGTCGTTGGCAACGTGAAATTGCTGTTGCGGCGCCGAGCAGTTATCGACGCGACTTTTCGAGCTGTGTGACTCGCTTCGCCAAGTCGTCGAGTTCCGCGAATCTGATGGCATTGCGCTTCCACTTGAGTGTCGCACTATGTAACACGCCCCCTGAATAGACGCCAGACTTCGGGATGGAGCGGCTGACGTGGGTCATTCCGCTGACGATCACGCGATCTGCAATCCGGATCGGTCCGTCGCCGCCCACACCGACGCCGCCGGCGAGAATGCAGTGGCGCCCGATGCGAGTGCTCCCAACGATTCCAACACAGCCGCAGATGACGGTGTGATCGCCGATCTCGCAGTTGTGTCCGATCTGAACCTGGTTGTCGATCTTCACGCCGGTGCCGATGACGGTGTCGTCGATGGCGCCTCGATCGATCGTCGTCGCTGCGCCGACACTCACGTCGTCGCCGAGCACGACGCCGCCCACCTGTGCGATCTCCTGTTGCCGGCCGCGTTCGTCGGGGACAAAACCGAATCCATCGGCACCGATCACAGCGCCGCTGTGCACGACGCCGCGCATTCCGATGCGCACGCGCCGATACAACGTTGCCGACGCCATCAGGCGCGTGTCGTCACCGACCACGCATTCGTCGCCGATCACGCAGTTGGCACCAATGGCGACACGATTGCCGATCGTGCATCGCGCGCCAACGACGGCGTTGGGGCCGACGGAAACACCCTCGCCCAAGTGCGAAGTCGGATCGACGAAGGCCGAAGGATGAACGAGCGCCGGCGGTACGCCCTCGTCGACGAACAGCACCGAGAGTCGCGCGAACGCGAGGTAGGGGTTGCGCGTGACGAGCGCATGCGTCGGACACTGCGCCAGATCTTCCGCCTTCAGAATGACGGCGGTCGCTTTCGTATCTGGAAGGTATTGGCGGTATGCGCGACTGGAGAGATGTGTCAGCTGGCCCGGCACTGCATTCGACAGGCTGCCCAAGCCGCTGACACGGGCGTCCGCGTCGCCTTCGACGCGGGCATCGATCCGCTCTGCTAGTTCACCAAGTGTGTAGGTGACTCCAGCCATTACTTCTTCTGATTCAGCATCTCCGTGACCTGCGCCGTGATGTCGTATTTCGCATTGATGTACACGACGTTCTGACGGTGAATCACGAGGTCGTACTGGTCTTTGGCAATGATGTCCTGCAGCACGGCATCGAGCTTTGGCGCCATCTGCGACAGAATTTCCTGCTGCCGTTCGTTCACGGTCTTCTGGAACTTGTTGACGCGAAACTGATAATCGATCTGCTTGTCTTCGATTTCTTTCTGCAACTTGCGCTTCTCGGCGTCGCTCATCACGTCGCCGTCTTTATTGAACTTTTCCTGCACCTTGGTGATGTCGGCGCCGAGCGCCTTGATGGCGGCTTGATCGGCTGAGGTATCGGCCTCGAGCTTGGCGATGAGCGCCTTCGCTTCATTGGATTCGCCGATTGCGCGTTGCACGTTCACTACGGCTATCTTCAACTCCGCAAATGCGCTACCGGCGGTCAGCAGCAATACTGGAAGTAGCACCAAGCGAAAAATCTTCGACACCGGAGGTCTCCTTTAGGGACAGGTCAGAACTGGGGTTATAAGACGCGGCGCATGTTACATCAGAACGTTCGACCTAGCTCAAACTGGAAGAACTCCGTTTCGTCGCTATCGCTGTAATTGAACGCCTTCGCGATGCCGAACGTCATCGGCCCCATTCCGGTGATCCAGGTCAGGCTGAAGCCCACCGAATAGCGCAACAGATTCAGATCGATTTCGTCGCAAACGGTGCTCACGTTCGGGCATTCGCTGTTGAAAACGTTGCCTGAGTCGATGAACAGCACCGGCCGCATCGAACGGCCGTCTTTGACGAACGGCATCGGGAAGATGATCTCGGCGCCCGCCAACACGAGCGTGTTGCCGCCGAACGGCTGGCCTTTCTGTGTGTACGGATCGAATGGCGACGGCGTCGACAACGGGCCGAGCGTGTTCTGCTTGAAGCCGCGCACCGACCCGAAGCCACCGGCGAAGAAGTTCTCGTAGAACGGCAAGCCGTTGCTGGCGTCGTAGTTGTTGCCATATCCGAGTTCGCCGTGCAGCCGCAGCGCGTAGTTTTCTGCGATCGGGAAGTAGACCTGATCCTTGTAATCGAGCTTGTAGAACGTCAGATCGCTTCCGGGAACCGACAATTCCAGCGCTAACGTCTGTGAACGACCGCGCGTGGGGAATAACCCGCGGTTCAACGTCGAACTGGTCCAGCTCAGGTTCGCCTTGAAGTTCAGGAACGTGTCGCCCTCGTCCTGAATGAACTCGGTGATCTCCTGCGCTGCGTAGTAGCCCGCCTTCAACTTCGTGTGTTCGGCGGTGAGTCCGAAGCCGATGCGCTGCGTTTCGCCGATCGGGAAACCGAAGTTCACGCCTGCTCCATAGGCGTCGGTCGAATAGGTCGCCAGGTTCTGCTGCTCGTAGTCGGTCTGACGGAAGAACAGGTTGTAACCGCGGCTGATGCCGTCGAGCGTGAAGTACGGATTGAAGTAGTTGAACGCGACCGCCCGCTGAAACTCGCTCCAGCTGACGTTGAGCGCCATGCTGTTTCCGGTACCGAGCACGTTCGATTCCTGATATCCGGCGCCGATGATCACACCGGAGCTCTGCGCGTACCCCAGCGTCGCGGAAATGCTGCCAGACGGTTGCTCTTCGACCGCGAACTTGACGTCCACCTGGTCGTCGGTGCCGGCCACTTCCGGCGTCTCGACGTTGACCTCTTTGAAGTAACCAAGTCGTTCGAGGCGCGTTTTCGACAGTTCGATGAGTGCGGTCGACGCCCAACCGCCTTCCATCTGGCGCATTTCGCGGCGCAGCACTTCATCCTGCGTAACGGAGTTACCCTTGAATTCGATGCGGCGAACATAGGCGCGTTTGCCCGCCTCCACCATGAAGCGCACGTCCACCGTGCCGTTGTCGTGAACCTGCGGCACACCCGATGCGCTCGCAAACGTGTAGCCCGAATTTCCAAGCGCTTGCGTAAGCCGCTCTTCGCTGGCGGTAACCAATGCACCCGAGAACGTCTGGCCGGTCTGCACCAACAGGAGCGAACGCAACGCGTCCGGCGATACGTCGTGCAGTTCTCCGACGAGTTCCACCTTATCGACCTTGTACACGCCGCCTTCAGTGACGTTCACGGTTAGATAAACGTGACGTTTGTCGGGCGTGATGCTCACTTGCGTGGAGTCGACCGCAAACGTGACGTAGCCGCGATCCTTGTAGTAAGACTCGAGTTTCTCGAGGTCGCCCTTCAGTTTTTCCTTCGAATACTTGTCGTCGTTCTTGATGAACGAAAAGAAGCTCGGCGTCTTGAGTTCGAACACATCGAGCAGATCGGCCTCGCTGAACGCGTGGTTGCCGACCACGTTGATGTGCTGAATCGTCGACGTCTTGCCTTCCTTGATCACGATGTGGATCGCAACACGGTTGCGCGGCAGTTCTTCGACGTTGGTATCGATGCTTGCGCCATAGCGACCCTGGGCGACGTATTGGCGTTCGAGTTCCAGGTCGACGCGTTCGAGCGTCGATTGCTTGAAGATCTCGCCTTCTTTCAGGCCTTGCTTACCGAGCCCCTCCATCAATGCGTCGGTTTTGATGGACTTGTTGCCTTTGAGTTCGATGGAGTCGATCGCGGGACGCTCGACCACGGTCACGATCAACGCGTTGCCGTCGCGCTGAAGTCGTACGTCGCGGAAAAAACCCGACTGGAACAACAGACGGATCAGCTGGCGCACGGTAGCCTCGTCGACCTGGTCGCCGACGTTCACCGGCAACAGATTGAACACGGTTCCGGCGGAAACGCGCTGCAGTCCCTGAATGCGAATGTCCGTCACCGTGAAGGTGTCCGCGAGCGCAAGGCTGGGCCACAGCATCACGATGGCGAGCCATCGCTTCATCGATCCCCCGAACATGGATCCCCTTAGATCAGAATAGTCGTGTGATGTCGTTGTAGAACGCGAGCAGCATCATTCCGCCGACGATGGCTAGGCCGATCTGCATGCCCCATGCCTGTACCCGATCGGGCACCGGCTTGCGCAGCGCGATCTCGGCGAGACAGAACATCACATGTCCACCGTCGAGTATCGGAATCGGCAACAAGTTCAGCACACCGAGGCTGATGCTGAGCAACGCCAACACACGCAGGAAACTCTCCCAACCACCCGTGCGCGCCGAATCACCCGCGACTTTTGCAATCGTTATCGGCCCCGACAGATTTCGCGTCGAAACCAGTCCGGTAACCATCTTCTTCATCAGATCCAGCGTCATCATGGTCTTCGACGCCGTTTCGTGCAGGCTCATCGGAATCGCCGCGAATGCGCCGTATCTCACTTCGCGCGTCAACGGTGCTACACCGACGTAGCCATACCGGCTTCCGTCCGCGGCGGTGCGTTCACTCGGCGTGAGCACGAGCGCGTCGCGCATGCCGCCGCGCTCGAATTCAATCGTTAGGGATTTGCCCGGCGCTGCTCGCAGCACGTCGACCCAATCAGCCCATTCCTTGATGGGCCGGCCGTCCACCGACGTTACTCGGTCGCCCGACTGCAACCCAGCCGCCTTCGCCGGACCATCGTCGAGGATCGTT
>CAZLDA010000096.1:0-9628 GCA_964557875.1 uncultured Pseudomonadales bacterium
GCGAACTCGTCGCCGGGCAGTAACGGTTCGAAGCTGATCTCGGGCGACGCGAGGTCATCTGCGGCGAATTCGATGAAGCGGTCGAGCTCGTCTTCATCCATCCGCGACGCGTCGTCCAACAGGTCGGTGAGGGCGCGCCGGTAGCCGGCCGCGGAATCCAGCGGAGAACCGCACAGCAGGCCGCAGACGGCGCCGTGCAACAGCGATTCGCTGAGGCCCGCGGGCAGGTTCCAGAGCTGTTCGGAGAAGGTGCTCACGCGACGATCGGCCGTGTAGATTCGTCCGGCATGCTATCACCAAACGCTTGAATTGACGGGCTTTCACGGCCCGGCCCGCGTTGACCGGCATTTGTGCAGTCTCTATAGTCGCAACCGTCCGTCGATCGCAATCACGCCCAAATGTCCGTAGCAAAATGTCAGTAACCGAATTGGATGCGCTCGAGCGCAAAGTGTCCGAACTGATCGAGCTGTGCCAGGTCTTGTCGCGCGAAAACCGCGCGCTGCGAGGCCGGCAGAACACCTGGAGCACGGAACGCGCCAAGCTGATCGAAAAGAACGAATTGGCGAAGAGCAAAGTCGAATCGATGATCAGCCGTTTGAAGTCACTGGAGCAGGACTAGATGCCGCAACCGTCCACAACCGTTAGCGTGCGAATCCTCGAAAAAGAGTATCAGGTGAATTGCCCCGAAGATGAGGTTGACGAGCTGACTGCGTCGGCCCGTTATCTCGATGCGCAGATGCGCGGCATTCGCGATTCAGGGAAAGTGTTGGGTCTCGACCGCATGGCAGTGATGGCGGCGCTGAACATCGCCAACGACCTGCTGCGAATCCGCAACGAGAGGAACACGGTGGCGACGACGATACAGCGGAAGGTGGGCGAGCTCGCGCAGCGAGTAGACAGTGCGTTGACCGAAGCGAAGCAACTCAGCTTCTAACACGCCACGACGCACAACCTAGTCTCGTCGAGTCGGTCGCAAAACTTACACCTTTAAACCCCTCACGCGTTCGGTGCAACGGGATCGTTGCGCGTCGCATCGGATATACTTGTCGTGTCTCCTGGGGTGTTCGCCAGTCGGGGTCGTCCTTGAGCCGTTATAGTAACTAAGGAGACTTTGACGTTGGCGTCTGTGCGCACATCCGCTCACGCGGGAAGCCTATGACGTCGCTCGGGTCTCCGCCTTGAACCAATACGGTTCAGGGCAAACCGAACAGCGGCACCTCCGGGAGATTTTCTTTTATGACTGCTGCGTCTCGCGCCTCCGTGCGGCGGCGCTATCGCACGGCGCGTAACGCGCTCTCCCGTTCCCAACAGCAACTGCACGCCGAGGCAGCGGCGCGGAATTTCGTTGCGTCGCGCGTGATGCTCACGTTCAAACGCTTCGCGGTGTATGCGCCGAGTGACGGCGAACTCGATCCGAGCCCGATCGCCGAGCGATTGCTGGCCGCGAACAAGATCGTCGCGTTACCGGTGGTGGAGCGCGGACGTCAGCTCTCGTTCTATGAGTACTCGTCGGACACGCCGATCGTCCGAAACCGTTTCGACATTCCGGAGCCCGACACAGCGGCGGCCGCGCTCGTACCGACGGCGGTTCTCGACGTGGTGCTGGTGCCGCTCGTGGCGTTCGACGACGTGGGCATCCGGCTCGGCCGCGGCGGCGGCTATTACGACGCGACGTTCGGCGCGAATCGGCGCGCGCTGCTGATCGGTCTCGCACACGAGCTGCAACGCCACGAAGGTATCGCGCACGAGCATTGGGACGTGCCGCTCGACGCGGTGATTACCGAACGCGCCGCACGCGGGTTTACGATACGCGGACGCCGCTTCTTCCGTTTCGTCGCCGAAGGATCTCGTTGATGGCAGTACGCAAGATCATCCGCATGGGTCACCCGACATTGCGAAAAGTAGCGCGCACGCTCACGCCCATGGAACTGGCGAGCGACGACATCAAACGACTGCTTGTCGACATGGTGGACACGCTGAAGGATTCGGGCGGTATCGGGCTCGCCGCGCCGCAGGTGGACGAGCCGATCCGGCTTGCGATCATCGACGTGCCGGGGGGACCGGGCCGCTATGGCGATACGCCTTCGATGCCACTCACCGTGTTCGCGAATCCGAAGATCGAAGTGGTGAATCCCGCGAGTGCCGGATTCTGGGAAGGCTGCCTGTCGGTGCCGGGATTGCGCGGCTATGTCGAGCGCCCCCAACACGTGCGCGTGACGTATCAGGATCTGAAGGGCAAACAGCACGTACTGGAACTGAAGGGCTTTCTCGCAACGGTGTTCCAGCACGAGTTCGACCATCTCGACGGCGTGCTGTACATCGACCGGATCGCCGATACGAAAAAGCTCGTATTCGAAGACGAGTACATCAAACACCTCGGCGACGACGAAGAGGCCGACGACGCCTTAGTGTGACCGTTGGACCTGCAGCACACTCCGCAGACTTTCGATCAGCACGCGCACTGCCGAGTCGAACTGACCGGTTTCGATGAGCCGCTGGTTCATCTCCACTTCGATGCCCATGTAGCGGTTTGCCGGGTATCTTCGCCGCAGCGCCGTCGTTAGTCCGTCGGCGTCGCCGCGATACGGTGAATTGCGGCGCAGCGCGAGTTCGAGGCATTGCTGCTTCATCGCGGCAAGCCATTCCCGGGAGAACGCCTTCTCGGAACGCCGCGACGGGTCGTACAGCAGCGCCAGGTCTGCGCGCCGTCGTTCACCGTCGAGCACCGGCACGAACGAGTGCGACGACACGTGAACTATACGTTGGCCGCGGTGGATTGCTGCTTCGATCTCCGCGATCACGCGCGCGCGATAGGGTCGATACACGTCCTCGAGAATGCGCGTTCGTTCACCTGCCGGCAGCGTACGCGTCATCTGCGAAAACAGTGCGCGATGATGCTCGGAACGATTCAGGTCGATCAGCAAACGCGACACCGTGTGCTCGATCAGCGGTGCGCCGAGCGCTTTCGACAATCGGCGCGCGGCGGTGAGCGCCCCAGGATCCCAACCGCGATGCGAGTGGAGCAGGGCCTGGTGCGGCGCAAACAACTTTCGATAGCGGGGCGGTATTCGATTGCCGCCGTGTTCACACGTGACGAGCAGGCGGACGTCAGCCGCCGGCATGGAACATGCGTCCCTCGGCGAGACAGTCGCAAAGGCGCCGGTACGTCGAGTGCAGCGCAGCAGGCGTGACCTTCGGACCAACGGATCGTTTGAGGCGGGTCGACAGCGTTCCTTCAGCGAGAATCACATCGAGCGCTGCACGATGCGGTGCGAGTTTCTGCTGTTCCATCGCGGCGAGTGCGCGCCAGGCTTCATTAGCGGTCTGAGCGCTGGAGAGACCGAGCGCACGCAGATAATCCACGTTGTCGATACGCGCAGCTTCGCCGTGCTTCACGCACTGCTGCAGGACGGCTGCGAGCGCGTCGGTGTCGATCGCGTCTGCCGCCTCGAGCGTTGCGCCTCGATAGAGGCGTTCAACAGTAGAAATCACGAGCTGCGCGATTGCGAGATCGGCGCCCGGATGTTCCTGCGCGTCGAGCACGCGGATTTCAATCGCGTGACGGTCGAAGCGCGCGATGGCGCCGCGCGAGTTCAACCATTCGAACTGCAGAATGTTGTCGATGTCGTGCGGCGCGATGGCGCGGAACATCGGTTGCAGAATCACGTCGTGATACTGCGCTTCGGAACGCACCGGTTCCGGGATGACACGGCCGGTGATCAACGGCACGGAGCGTTGGTTCCCGGCGTATACGTCGATGCGTGCATCGGCGAAGCCGGTGTCGCGGCCATCGAGAAACGGCGTGCTGGCGGCGAGCGCCGGCAGTATCGGCAGCAACACTCTGATCGCAGCATGCAGACGGCCGAACTCGGCATCGTCCCTGAACGGGAAATTGATGTGCATGCTCTGCAGGTTCGACCAACCGTGTCCCTGGCAACCGAAGATGCGGTCGTACGCGCGATACACGGCATCGTTGCCGTGCGGCCACAGATGCGTGTCGCGATCGGGATTCATCCACGGATGTGCGCCGCTCGGCATCAGGCGTGCATTCCACGGCTCGAGTATCGAGTTGATACGCTGCACAGCAGCGCGGAAGTGGCCAACCACTGCGTCAAGGCGCGGCCGCGGTCCGTTCGTTTTCACTTCGATCACGTGCAGCGCGAGCTCGTTGCTCCACGCGATTTCGCCCTGCTCGGTTTCTTCAGTGAGTTCGCCCGCCGCCTCGGCGAGAAGGCGATCGGCCAGCGGCGCTACGTCGAGCGTCGTGCGGTCGACGATCATGTATTCGATCTCGATGCCGAATACGGAGAACGCGGAACGGAATTCGCTCATGTGGGCGAGCGTCCGCGCTTCTTCGCTTCGATGCGCTGCAGGAACACGCTCATGATTTCGCGGTACAACGCAGACTTCAGCACCGAATCTTCGTAACCGGTGTCGATGCTCGGGTTGTCGTTCACTTCGATGATGTACGGCTGATTGCCCACTTCCTTCAGATCGACGCCGTACAAACCGTCGCCGATCAGGTTCGCCGCTTTCAGCGCGGTTTGGATCACTTCCTTCGGCGCTTCGCCCACCGCGAGCGTTTCGCACGCACCATAGTCGCCCTCACCGCCCTCGGCACTGTGACGGACGATCTGCCAGTGACGGCGCGCCATGAAGTACTTGCACACGTACAACGGCCGGCCGTCCATGATGCCGACGCGCCAGTCGAAATCCGTGGGGAGAAATCCCTGCGCAACGATCAGTTCCGATTGCGCGAGCATCTCCTTCACCGTCGCGCGCATCGCTTCTTCGGTTTCGACCTTCGTCACGCCCTTCGAGAACGCGCTGTCCGGCTGCTTCAAGACAACGGGCAGGCCGAGCATCGGCACGATGTCGTCGATGTTGTCGGCGTGCACCACCAGTGTTTTCGGACATGGGATCTTGTGCCGCGTGAGGAGTTCCGCGAGATAGACCTTGTTCGTGCATTTCAGAATCGAGTTCGAGTCGTCGATGACGACCAGACCTTCCGCTTCGGCGCGGCGCGCAATGCGGAACGTGTGGTGATTCACCGCGGTGGTTTCGCGAATGAACAACCCGTCGAATTCCGCGACGCGGCCGACGTCGTCTTTCGTGATGAACTCCACGCCAAAACCGAGCCCCTCGGCCGCGTCTTCAAAGCGCTCGAGCGCCTTCTTGTCCGATGGCGGTTCCGCTTCCGCGGGGTCGTGCAGGATGGCGAGGTCGTAACGCGATTGAGGACGGCGCCGCACGCGGCGGCGTTTGCCGGAGAAATAGTCGGCGGCGGCCGCGAGCAGGAACTCGTGATCGGACTCCTGCACTTCGCTTGCGCCGATGGCGCGGATCGATTTGAGCTGCCATTCCTCATCGCGCAGCACGAAGTCGGCGCGCAGCAACGGCGTTTCGAAAATGCCGAACAGATTCCATGCGAGCGTGTCGTACGCGGCATCCCCGCTGCGGCCGAAGAAGATGTTCATCGAGAATTCGTGAACCGTCAGCGGCTTCAACGTCCGCTGCATCAGTTCCTCGAGATCTTCCGACAACAACCGCGCCACGCCGGGTGAGCGCAGATCCTGAATGGTTGAGAGACTGGGCAGCGGATGTTGCCCGCGCGCTGCGGCGAGCAACGATACGTAGTAACCCGCGCTCTGATATTTGTACGACCGGCACAGGTTGAACACCTTCGCCGAGCGGTCTTCGAAGTACTGCGCGTCGGTGAGATAACTGCGCGCGGGCACAACGGTGACGCCGGGAATTTCTAGCGGCCAGTCCTTGGGATTATTGACGACGAACAGCAGGTTCACGAGGCGTCAGCTCCATTGCGCGGCGTGATCAACAGAATATTGGCATCGAAAGTGAGGTTGCCCAGAAGCACCGACGAGATCAATCGATTGATGTTCACCCAGTAGTGAACTTCAGATGAAACGGGGTTTGCGAGATACGGATCACTAACGCGCACGAGGCGATCCTGCCGGTGATAACCCGACAGCACGACGAAATGTCCCGCCGGCTCGCCGCGCAGATCGTCGGGTTTGTCGTTCGGACCGAACTCGCGGCGTACCCGGTATAGATAGGTAGAGCTGAGCCCGGCGAGCATCGGCACGCTGCGCCGGAGAATGCCGCGCAGGAACGGCGCAGTGAGATCGCGGAAGCGGATCGAACCGCCGAGCTCGGCAAACTCGCGGCACGCGCGCGATGCCAGACGCACGCGCGGATCGGTTTTCAATTCGGCCTGTTGGGCCAGACGATCGACCAGCGGCGGTGCGTCGGGTGTGAACCAGCTCGGATCGAACACCATCAGGTCCCAGGTGTACATCGTGGCGACGTAGCCACGCTTGAGCGCATGACAACCGAGGAACGCCGCATACGTGCCGCCGTTGTCGATTGTCGGCGTCTCTGCAATCACGTGCTCGAGCGCGATCGAGTCTTCGTAGTAGTCGTAGATCGCGTGCAGACACGTGGGGCCGCACGTCGTCTCGTTCGGCTGTCGCCGCATCGTTACGTCGAGCTCGATATCGAGAGGCAGCCGCGGCATCAGCGCAGGAACATTTGGTACGCAGAGTTATCCGTTTCTTCCGAGTAACGGTAGCCGATGCGATCGAGAAAGCGAGCGAGCTCGCGGCGCGCGCTGGTCGGCGCTTCGAAGCCGATCAGAACCCGCCCCCATGCGGCGCCGTGATTGCGGTAATGGAACATGGTGATGTTCCATTTTTCGCCGAGCTCGAGCAGGAACGTGAGCAGTGCGCCGGGACGTTCCGGAAATTCGAAGCGATACAGGATCTCCGACTTCCCGCTGGTGCCACGCCCGCCGACCATGTGCCGCACGTGCATCTTCGCGAGTTCGTTGTCGGTCATGTCTTCGACCGGATAGCCGGCCTTCATCAGGCTGTCGATCAGTTCGTGGCGATCGCCGTTCGGCACGATCTGTACGCCGACGTAGACGCGCGCCTGCGTTGCATCGGCATAGCGATAGTTGAACTCGGTAACGGCGCGTTTGCCGAGCGTGCGGCAAAACGTGCGGAAGCTGCCGGGCTTCTCCGGAATGGTCACGCCCAGGATCGCCTCGCGTTTCTCACCGAGTTCGGAGCGCTCCGAGATGTGGCGCAGCCGATCGAAGTTCACGTTCGCGCCGCTGACGATGGCAACGAGGTGCTGGTCGACCACTTTCGTCGCGGCCAGGTACTTCTTCATGCCGGCCACGGCGAGTGCGCCGGACGGTTCCGCGATGGAGCGCGTGTCGTTGAAGATGTCTTTGATCGCGCCGCAGATTTCGTCGACCGTTACGACGATGACCGAGTCGACACACTCGCGGGCGATCTTGAACGTTTCCTTGCCCACCTGCGCCACTGAAGTGCCGTCAGCGAACTGATCCAGCGTTTCACGCGGCAGTGTCACGCGCCGTTTCGCGGCGAGCGCCGCGTGCATGCACGCCGAACCTTCCGCTTCGACACCGATGATCTTCACGTCGCTGCGCAGATACTTGACGTAAGCGGCGATGCCCGAGATCAACCCTCCGCCCCCGACCGGAACGAAGATCGCATGCAGCGGTGCGCTGTGCTGGTTGAGAATCTCCACTCCGACGGTGCCTTGCCCCGCGATCACGTCCGGATCGTCGAACGGGTGCACGAAGATGTAGCCGTGCTTCGCCATCAATTCGTTCGCGTGGTCGCGCGCTTCGTCGAAGTTGTCGCCGTGCAGAATCACGCGCGCACCGAGATCGCGCACCGCAGAGACTTTGATGTCGGGCGTGTTGCGACCCATCACGATGTGCGCCTTCACACCGAGCCGGTTCGCCGCCAGCGCAACGCCTTGCGCATGATTGCCGGCCGAGGCCGCGATCACGCCGCGCGCGCGATCCTCGGCCGAGAGCTGCGCCATCTTGTTGTATGCTCCGCGCAGCTTGAACGAAAACACGCTCTGCAGATCCTCGCGCTTCAGGAACACGCGATTGCTCACTGCACGCGACAGCGAACGCGCCTCGTGCAATGGCGTCTCGATCGCAACGTCGTAAACGCGCGAAGCGAGGATTTTCTTGACGTATCGTTCGAGCATCGGGAGGGGGCCAGGCGACGAAGCCGCGTCATACTAAAGGGGGAGTGCTATGCCGTCCACACGACTACCGGTTCAATCACGAGTGATACGACGATGAGCGCAGACGCCTTTAAACGCGCCGCGGCAGAAGCGGCAGTGGCGATGATCAAGCCGCGCTTGCGCAACGACAGCATCGTCGGCGTAGGCACGGGATCAACCGCCAACGCCTTCATCGACGCGTTGGCGTCGCTGCGCGGTCACTTCGACGCAACCGTCTCGAGTTCAGAAGCCTCGGCTGCGCGCCTGCGCGGGCATGGTTTCACCGTGCTCGATCTGAACGCGGTGAACGAAGTGCTGGTATACGTAGACGGCGCCGACGAAGTGAACCGGCACAAACAGCTCATCAAAGGCGCCGGCGGCGCGCTCACGCGCGAGAAGATCGTCGCGGCTTCGGCGCGCGAATTCATCTGCATCGTGGACGACAGCAAGCTGGTCGAAATACTGGGAGAGTTTCCGCTGCCGGTGGAGGTGATACCGATGGCGCGCGGACTCGTGGCGCGCGCACTCGTCGCGCTCGGCGGTACACCCGTGTATCGCGAACACTACGTCACCGACAACGGCAACATCATTCTCGACGTGCACGGCCTCCACATCATCGATCCGCCCGCGATGGAGCAGCGCATCAACAACATCGTTGGTGTGGTGTGCAACGGCATCTTCGCGGCACAGGCGGCGGACGTGGTGATCGTGGCGGGCGCGAGCGGGGTTCGGCAGATCTGAACGCGGGGTGCCATCGGGACTCGAGCATGTCGCCCATCGTCGTCGCATCAATTATCACCCTTGCACTCATCGCGCTGCGCGCGCTCGATCTGCTCGTGCTGCAGGCGGATGCGTGGCCCGACCCCACCATTTTGTCGAAGGGGCTCGGGCTGCTGCTGGTGCTTCTGTTCCTGCGTACGGTGCGGGAGCGCATCGACAGCATCGGCTTGCACCCGCGCAATCTCGGTTATGCGATCGGTATCGGCGCAGTCAGTCTGCTGGCGATGTTCGCCTGCCTGTACGCGATCGAGTTCTACGCGCTGCGCGCTGGGGGTGAAGATCCGCGCGTGGTGATCGGCATCGTCGACAAGACGGGTGCATTGATCGCGGCTACGACGTTCGTGTCGTTGTACTTCGCGGGTCAGGTTCTCAACGCGCTCGCCGAAGAGAGCATCTTTCGCGGAATCATCCTGCCGCGCTTCATGCGCACGATGTCGTTCTGGAAGGCCAATCTCGCGCAGGCACTGCTGTTCGCCGTTGCGCATCTCATATGGCCGTTGAGCAGCTTTGCACTCGGCCAGTCGACGCTGACGGACGCATTGCTACAAGCCGCCATGCTGCTCGTGTTCACGACGATGGGCGGGCTGCTGTTCGGATACCTGTACTACCGCACGAACAGTCTGTGGACGAGCGTACTGGCGCACTTGATCGACAACTCGGTGTGGCTGTTCATTCACATCGAGACATCGACGCGTACAAACGCAGAGACCGACGTCTCGATGTTCGCCCGAGTCGGGTTCCTGTCGCTGGCGCTGATTGCGTGGTTCGTAACGAAACG
>CAZLDA010000097.1:0-9622 GCA_964557875.1 uncultured Pseudomonadales bacterium
TCGAAGTGCTCGACCCGGAACAGAACAACACGTTCAACGATCACTATCTGGAAGTGGACTACGACTTATCGGACGTCTTCTTCATCTGTACGTCGAACTCGATGAACATTCCACCCGCGTTGCTCGATCGTATGGAGGTGATTCGCCTTCCGGGTTACACGGAAGACGAGAAGCTGAACATTGCGAAGCGTTATCTCGTGCCCAAGCAACGACGATTGAACGGGCTTGCAAGCGACGATCTCGAGATCGGTGACGAGGCGATCTTGCACCTCATTCGTTACTACACGCGCGAAGCGGGCGTGCGCGGACTCGAACGCGAAATTGCCAAGCTCTGTCGAAAGCTCGTGAAGGAGCAGGCGCTCGGCAAATTCGAAAAAGCAAACGACATCACGACCGAACTCGTCGAGCACTACAACGGAGTACGCAAACACACGTTCGGACGTGCGGAACAGAACAATCAGGTCGGCATGGTTACCGGGCTTGCGTGGACTCAAGTCGGCGGCGAGCTGTTGAACATCGAAGCGGTGGCTGTACCGGGCAAAGGCAAACAGACGAAGACAGGTTCGTTGGGCGACGTCATGCAGGAGTCCATTCAGGCCGCGCTGACGTTCGTTAGAAGTCGTTCACGGACATTGGGAATTCCACGCAACTTCCACGAGACGAACGACATTCACGTGCACGTCCCGGAAGGCGCTACGCCGAAGGACGGCCCGAGCGCCGGAATCGGTATGTGTACCGCGATCATCTCGGTGCTAACGGGAATCCCTGTGCGCGCAGATGTTGCCATGACCGGCGAGATCACGTTGCGCGGTCAGGTATTGCCGATCGGCGGTTTGAAGGAAAAATTGCTGGCGGCGCACCGTGGCGGAATTCGCGTCGTGATCATTCCCGACGAGAACGCACGCGACTTGAAGGAAATTCCCGACAACATCAAACGAGATCTGGATATTCGTCCTGTGAAGTGGATGGACGATGTGATGAAGATCGCACTCGAACGCGTGCCCGAACCGATCGATGAAACCGTTGTCGAACCGATCGTCGAGAGTGCAACTCAATCGGTAACCGTGCCCGCACCGACGGTCTCCATCAGCGCACACTGATACGCGGGGTAACGCATACGTCGCGTGTACTGCGCGGGAGTTTCCTTGACAGTGATTTTCTAGAGTTGGTATAAACCACGCCCACTTCCTGATGTCATCGACACGTCGCGACATCCCACCATTTCATCCCGAGGGCGCAGAGTGAACAAAACAGAACTCATAGATAAGATCGCAGAATCCTCCGACATTTCGAAGGCGTCGGCGGCGCGAGCGTTGGAGTCGATGCTCGATGCGATTACGTCTGCTTTGAAAGACGCCGATCCCGTTGTGCTCGTCGGATTCGGCACGTTCGCGGTGAAGGAGCGGGCAGCGCGCACAGGTCGCAATCCGCAAACGGGTGAACCGATTTCGATCAAGGCCGCGCGTGTACCAGGCTTTAAACCGGGGAAAGCACTGAAGGACGCTTTGAACTGATCAGTTGCGCCCGATCGATCATCGGGTGACGACGCAAACCAAAGGCGCAGTTTCTGCGCCTTTTTTCATTTGTTGGAGTTGATTTTTCATGCTTCAGAAGATGCGAGAACATTCCCAGAGCCTGGCGACGAAGGTCCTGCTCGGGGTGCTCATCATCGTGTTCACGATGTTCGGCTTCGGCGCGTTCGAAGCGTTTATTCAAACAGACCCGCCTGCAGCTGTCGTAAACGGCACCGATATCACACAAGCGCATCTGGCGATGGAAACGGAGCGGCAGAAGCAACGAATCCTGGCGCAAATGGGGGAGAAGGCCAATCCCGATCTCATCGACGAAGCACGCCTCAAGACGAGCGTGCTGGACAGGCTAATCAATCAGACCGTCTTGATGGAGGCTGCGAAGAAGATGGGACTGCGTGTTTCGGAAGGAGAGATCGATCGACTCATCACGCAGAACCCTCAGTTCATGACCGACAACAAATTCGACCGCGATCTCTATACACGGTTGCTCGCAAACGTCGGCCACACTCCCCTGACGTTCAGAACCGAGCTGACCAACAACTTTACGCTGACGCAGCTCACAGGTGCGGTCAGCGAGACTCCGTTCGTTACGGACGACGAGGTGCGCGGCGTGGCTAGATTGGCGGCACAAACGCGCGACATCGCTTTTCTGGTGTTCACGCCGGAGCAATTCGAGAGCTCGATCACCGTTAGTGACGAGGATCTCGAGGCGTACTACCAGGCGCATCAGCCCGAATTCATGACTCCGGACACCGTCGACATCGACTTCGTTCAACTTTCAATCGCGGATCTCGCAAAGGACGAGTCATTTGCCCCGAGCGAGGAAGAAATCGCCGCGCAATACGAAGCCGACGCGAAGGCCTTTAAACCGGCCGAACGCCGCCAGGTCCAGCACATACTTCTGCAAGTGAGTGATTCGCGCACCGAGGACGCCGCAAAGGCGGAACTGGTCGCCATCAAAGACCGATTGGCGCACGGCGAAAAATTCGAGGACATCGCCCGCAAGGTTTCAGAGGACCCCGGTTCCGCCAAGAGCGGTGGCGATCTTGGCGTGATATCGAAAGGTGCGATGGTGCCTGAGTTCGAAGCTGCAGCATGGGCCTTGCAGCCGAATCAGGTGTCGGATCCGGTCCGTACGGAGTTCGGCATGCACTTGATCAAGGTGCTGTCGGTTCAGAGCGATGCGTATGCGCCGCTCGATGAGGTACGTCCGCAGATCGCGGCTCGGTTGCGCGAGCAGGCAGCCGATGAGAAGTATCGGGCGAAGATCCTCGAACTCGACACGCTGGCGTTCGAGTCGCCGGATGAGCTGACACATCTGGCGGAAACGAGCGGGCTGAAGATTCAAAGCGTAACAGGGGTGACGCGCGACACCGGCTCCGCACCCTTCGATACGACCGCACTGCGAACAGCAGCGTTCGCCGACGATGTGCTGGCGCGTGGACTCAATAGTCGCGTCATTGAGCAGGACAAGAGCGCATACGTCATTCGCGTGAAGGAGCATCGGCCACCGGTTCAAAAGCCGCTTGCGGAAGTGTCCGACACCATTCGCAAGCGGCTGGTGAGCGAGAGGGCGTCGGACCGAGCGCGAGAAGCCTCTGCTGAAGCGATGGCGCGTGTGGCGAGCGGCGATCCTAGTTCTGCGGTCGCGGTAACGTACGGTTTGAAATGGCAACTGGCCACTGCAGCGTCTCGCGGTACGCCAGGATTGGATCGCGAGATCGTCAAGGCCGCGTTCGAATTGCCGCGTCCGACGGAAGAGAAGAATGGAGTTACCTCGGCTGAGCTCGGTGGCGGCCGCGTGGCGGTAGTCACCGTCAGCGCAGTGAACGACGGCGACTTCGCGGCAATGACGGAAACGGATCGCGCGGCAGTGCGTTCGGAACTGGAGCGTCGCGTGGGCAACGAGGAGTTCACCGCTCTGTTCGTGACGCTGCGAGAGGCAGCGACGATCAAGAAAACCTAGGGGACTTCAGGAAAGGCCGCGACGGCTCGGTACGTGCAGCACGAGCCGACGTCCGGGTTTCAGAACCGCTGAAGGGTCGACGTCGTTCCAGTCGGCGATCGCAGAAATCGACACGTTGAATCGGTCGGCGATCCGGGCAAGTGAATCGCCGCGCCTCACCGTATATGTTAGGCGATGCGTTTCTTTCGAGCGCGGAAGCGCGAGCATCGGGTTTGCGGGCAACGCGGAAGGTTGGATGACGGCAACCGCGATGACGAGCGATTGACTCGGGTGAATGGTGTTGCCGGTGAGCCCGTTCGTTTCACGTAGCGCAGCGACGCTCGTGCGATATTGTCGAGCGATCTTGTCAAGGCTCTCGCCGTGCTTCACCACGTGGCGTTTCCACTGAACGCGTTCTTTCGGATACTGGCTCAGCGCACTTTCGAACGTGTCACGATAGGTCTCCGGAATCAGCAGGCGATACGGACCGTCGGGAGGCGTCGCGCGCCGGTTCAAGCCGGGATTGAAGCGGAACATCTCGTCGAGCGAAAAAGAGCCGATGCTCGCGAGCACGGCAAGATCCACCTGTCTGTCGAGCGTCGCACTGAAAAACGCGGGTTCAGGATCGACGGGCGGTAGCGCAAGCGCATCGTTCTGCGCAATCAGATGTGCCAGTGCGAGCAGCCTCGGTACATAACGTCTTGTCTCAGCCGGCAGATCGAGATCGAAGAAATCCGCGTTGGGTGAGCCGGATAGTGCGCGCCGAACCCGGCCTTCGCCGCCGTTGTACGCCGCAATCGCAAGAAGCCAGTCGCCGAATTCTTCATGAAGGTACGTGAGGTAGTCGAGCGCGGCCGTCGTCGAGTCCACGGGGTCACGACGACCGTCGTACCACCAGTCCATCGTCACCCCGAAGTGTTTCGCTGTGGGTGGAATCAACTGCCAGAGGCCGGCAGCGCCGCTGCGGGAATGAGCGTATGGATTGAGCGTGCTTTCAATGATCGGTACCAGCGCCAGTTCCATCGGCAGCTGGCGTTGACGGACCTCGTCGACCACGTACGCGAGATAACGCTTTGCCTGCACTTCGATGTCGAGCGTCGGGGCGTTCGTGAGATAAACGGCGACTGCGCGAGCAACAGAGGGCTCGTGCGTTTCGTGATTCAGTGCGAAGCCGTCTCGTAACACCGTCCACACATCGGTCGGAACAGGTTCACGTTCTTCGATTGGAGGGGCGACTTCGTTGATCGACACCGGATTGTCGACTGGAGCGACGGGGTGGCTCGGGATGTGAGTAGTCGTCTCGCATCCCGCCAGCGCGATGGCCCAGAGAACGAGCCACGCGCGCAACGTCGGCATTTGTTGCGCAATCTCCGTACTGTCTGCACAATGCCGAGCGACAGTGTTTTATCCCTGCCGCTGATTCAACCGTAGCCGGACGAGCGTGACGACTGACGAGATACACGGTCTCGCGACCTGGTTTCAGACGCCTTTAGGCGCGACTCTGTTGCAGAAAGAGGCACGCCTCCTCGTTCAGGGCGTACGACGATTTCACGGTGATTCGATGTTGTGGCTCGGGCCAATTCCAATGCCCGGTGTCGAACTCGACCGCTGCATGGTCCGTCATCGATTGTATGGCGCGATGCCCGGATTTCACGGACGTCCCGGCGACGCATCGACCAGCGGTACGTACATCGGCAACATCGAGGCGCTACCGTTTCCGCCGGGTTCGCTCGATGCCGTAGTGATGCATCACGCACTCGATTGTTGCTCCGACCCACGTGCGGCAATGCGCGAAGTGTGTAAGGTGCTGCGGCCCGGCGGACGTCTGCTCATTTGTGGTTTCAATCCGATCAGCTTGTGGGGTGTGCGTAGACTCGCGGCCCGTTTGTTCGATGACGCGTTCAGTGACGTGCGTTTCGTGAACCCGTGGCGACTCCTCGATTGGATGGCGGTTCTCGGGATCGAGGCTGATGAAGGTATGCAATACCTGATGTTTCGCCCCCCGCTCGGCGTCGGCTCGTTCGAACGCAAATTGTGGGTACGGATGCGCAATGCGCTCGAGCGTGCACGGATCCCACTCGGTGGCGTGTACTACGTGCTAGGTCGGAAGAGTGCGGTCGGCATGACACGCCTGCGCGGCACTGCGTCTCTACGCCACGCAAACATCGGATCGGTTGTTCCGCACCCGACGCTGCGCAACCCACGGTAACGTTGGCGTTGATCGAAATCTTCACGGATGGCGCATGCAAGGGTAATCCAGGACCCGGCGGCTGGGCGGCGTTGATACGCGATGGGAGCGGCGAGAAAGTGCTCAGCGGCGCTGAGCCGGTTACGACCAACAACCGTATGGAAGTGATGGCCGCAATCGAAGCGCTTCGTTCAATTGGCGGGCCCAGCCAGATCCGACTGACCACCGACTCCGAATATCTGCGTCAAGGCATCACCAGCTGGATGAAGCGCTGGAAGTTGAACGGCTGGCGCACAGCTGCCAAGCAACCGGTGAAGAACAAAGACCTCTGGGTGCTGCTCGATTCACTGGTTGCAGTGCATCGGATCGAATGGTGCTGGGTGAAAGGGCACAGCGGCCATCGCGAAAACGAATTGGTAGATGCCGCTGCAAATGCGGCGATCGATGCGTTAGCCCGACGCTCCGCGGCGGAGAACCGATGAGTCGCCAGATCGTACTCGATACCGAAACTACCGGGCTCGAGCCTGAGCATGGCCATCGGATCATCGAGATCGGTGCGGTAGAACTCATCGATCGTAAGTTGACCGGCCGGCGTTTTCATCGCTACATGAATCCGCAGCGTGACATCGATGATGGTGCGCTCGCGGTTCACGGAATCACGAGCGACTTCCTGGCGGACAAACCTCCGTTCGGAGAAGTCGCGGACGAATTCCTGGCGTTCATCGATGGCGCTGAGCTGATCATTCACAACGCGCCGTTCGACGTTGCGTTCATCGACTATGAGTTGGGCCAGCTCGAGCCGCCACATCGTCGTATAGAAGGTACCTGGGCCGTAGTCGATACGTTGGCGATGGCACGCCACAAACATCCGGGCCAGAAGAACAGTCTCGACGCCTTGTGTCGGCGCTACGACGTCGATAACTCCCAACGGGAATTGCATGGCGCACTGCTGGACGCGGAGCTTCTCGCCGACGTCTACCTGATGATGACTGGTGGTCAGACGGTGTTGTTCGTTGCAGACGATTTGGAGACGTCGTCGTCTGGTTCGGACGTGTACGTCATCGAGCGGCTGGCTGCCGATCGACCTCGGCTTCGCGTCGTTTCCGCCACCCAGGCGGAACTCGACCGACACGGCGCGATGCTGGATGACATCGATCGGCGCGCTCGCAACGGCAGCGTGTGGCGATCTCAAGCGTTGGCGATGGCGGAGTAACCTCCGTCGCGGCGCGTTCCTGAACCGCCCGTCTGCTGTGTTAAGGTTTCGCAATCCTTTCCGCGCTATCCGGTGACACTCGATGTGGCCTCACGACCCTGACGACTTCGAATCGATGACGCAGCCGCCTGCGGATCAATCGCACGACAACGCGTGGTATTTCGTATTCATCGGCCAGGACATATTGTGTGTGTCCGAGAATGGGTCGCCGAGGCCGATCCTCGCTGACGAAATGCGCTGGCTCGAACTCGAACGACACGCCGAGATTTACCTCGGCCGATATCAGGGCAGATCGTGTTTCGCGGTGGTTGCGAGCGGTCGCGCACAACAGGGTTACGCGCTGCTGGGTTTACGCGCGTGGCTTGGTCGCGTCGCGCCGTCGATGTTCTATCTCGCGGGCAGAGCGCAACAGTTGGCTGATTGGGAGCGCGACAACGCCTTCTGCGGACGGTGCGGTACCGAGATGCAGAGTCATCCGGTCGATCGTGCGAAGCGCTGCCCTGATTGCGGCCTCATGAACTATCCGCGCCTTTCGCCGAGCATCATCGTGTTGATCCGCAAAGGCGAGGAGATGCTGTTGGCGAGGAATGCGAACTGGCCGCAAGGAATGTTCTCGACGCTGGCTGGGTTTGTCGAACCGGGTGAATCGATAGAACAGACAGTTCACCGAGAGGTGTTCGAAGAGGTCGGTTTGCGCGTGAAGAACGTGCGTTATCTCGGCAGCCAATCGTGGCCGTTTCCGAATTCGCTGATGCTCGGTTTCCATGCTGACTACGCGAGCGGCGATATCGTGTGTCAGGAGGGGGAGATCGCCGACGCGCGCTGGTTCAAGTACTCGGATCTTCCGGGTGTTCCACCCGCGACGGCGATATCGCGGTGGTTGATCGATCACTTCATCGACGAGATGACTAATCGTTCGGCGTAGGTGGAAGGCTTCGGCTGCCGAAAAGCTCCATCAATCGAAAAGCCATCATCAGATAGCCATCGGATCGGAAGCGATCGTGCATGAATTCCTCGATCGCGTTCGCCTGCCCGCGAATGATCGCGAACGTCGACGGCAGATCGGGAAATTGAAACGTCACGTCGGGGATCGTGCGCTCGTCAGCTACGGTCAGCGTACAGTTCGCGATTTTCAGCACGAGATGCTGCTGATCGGACACGTCGAGGCGCACGACCATATCGACACCGACGGCTGCTTCCGGTCTAAACCGTGTAGTCAGTTCGCGAGCGAGATCTTGAAGCGTCATCGATGCGATTGAGGCACGGCGCTGCGACCAGCGTCAAGCCGCTCGGCCGTGGACGCTCGGCGCGCCGACGAAGTAGAGTACGCGCCTTCCCCCGGTATGGCTGACACGATGGAGCATCTCTACGACTACCTCGAATTTCTCGCGAAGGCGGCGACCGTCGTCGTAGCGATCATCGCGGTGACCGTAGTTGCAACGTCGATGGGTCTGCGCCGCGGTTCGACCGAAGGCGGACATCTCGAAGTTCGCAACTTCAACGACCGGCTTGACGACATGAACCGAACGCTGCGCCAGGCGTATCTCGCGTTGCCGGCGTTCAAGAAGTCGATCAAGCAGGAAGATCGTGCACACAAGAAGGCGTCCAAAGAAAAGGAACATGACAACAGACGCCGCGTATACGTACTCGACTTCGACGGTGACCTGCAGGCATCGAAAGTGGATCAGCTTCGTCAGGAGATCACCGCCGTTCTCACAGCTGCCCGCGCGCAGGACGAAGTGTTGGTGAGGATCGAGAGCCCCGGCGGCATGGTGCATGGCTATGGACTTGCAGCCTCGCAGTTGGAGCGCGTGCGGCAGAACAAAATCCGGCTCGTTACTGCAGTCGACAAGGTGGCTGCCAGCGGCGGCTATCTGATGGCTTCGGTATCGGATCACATCATCGCTGCACCCTTTGCGCTCGTTGGTTCGATCGGCGTGGTCGCGCAGATTCCGAACGTGCATCGGTTGTTGAAGAAGCACGATGTAGACGTTGAAGTGCTTACCGCCGGCAAATACAAGCGCACGTTGACGATATTCGGTGAGAACACGGAACAGGGTCGCGCCAAGTTCGTGGAAGAGCTTGAAGACGTGCACGCACTGTTTCAGGAGTTCGTACAGGCCAACAGACCGCAGGTTTCGTTGGACGAGATCGCAACCGGAGAGGCCTGGTACGGTCGGCGCGCGCTCGAGCATCGGTTGATCGACGAATTGTCGACGAGCGACGCGTACCTGACCAAGGCTTGCAACGACGCCGATGTATACGAAGTGCGATGGGTGGAACACAAGAAGCCGATCGAACGGCTGCTGGCACAATTTGCCGATGCCGCGCGCAGCACGCTCGCGCGTTTCGGTTGGATCTGAGCGAAACAAGGGGAAACAAACATGTCGAAGTTCCAAGCGCTGGTGGTCGAAAAGTCGGCCGATGAGAAGTTCACGCGACGCGTGATGGAACGCTCGACCGATGCGCTTCCAGCCGGTGATGTACTGGTGGACGTGCGCTACTCGTCGCTCAACTACAAAGACGGCTTGTCCGCGACGGGAAATCCCGGTGTAACGCGCAACTTCCCCCATACGCCGGGAATCGACGCGGCCGGTACTGTCCTCGAAAGTGCATCGGCACAGTTCAAAAAGGGCGATGAAGTCATCGTGATCGGTTTCGATCTTGGTATGAACACGCCCGGCGGCTTCGGCCAGCGAATCCGCGAGCCGGCAGGTTGGGTGGTGCCGAGGCCGGCGCGACTT
>CAZLDA010000098.1:0-9610 GCA_964557875.1 uncultured Pseudomonadales bacterium
TGGAGTGACCATCGGCTGCGAATGCACAACCGGTGGCAAACCAAAACGCGACAGCAAAGCGAGACATGGCGACTCTCCCGAAGTGATTCATTAATAGCAGAAGCCCGGCCTTTGTCGCGGCGTCTCTGGATCAGGCGGCACGATCTTGCCGCTCCACTGCAATCTTCTGCCGGTTACACACCCGGCCCCACGCCTCAATCGCGTTGTTAGGAGAAGCAGAACTTCAACGAAAACGCGGCGTTGGCGTTGTTGGCCGCTGGTTGGCACGTCGGTTGCTCATTGGCGGGTGGGAAACCAGATCCAGTGATACGCATGGCCATCAACTTCGACAACGCGCTTGGCATTACACCGAAAGCCCTGCAACTGCTCGGGCAGCGCACGGCGGTGCTCGCCAACAACATCGCGAACGCCAACACCCCGAACTACAAAGCGCGTGAACTGCCTTTCCAGACAATGTTGAGCGAAGCGATTGACGGAAATGCGCGCGAATCGATGGTGACAACGAACGCCCGGCACATCGACGCGAATCCGTCATCGTCCATCGAAGGAGACCTGCGGTATAGGGTTCCGCTGATGCCGGCGATCGACGGCAACACGGTCGATGTTCACGTAGAACAGGCCGCGTTTGCAGAAAACGCACTGCAGTTTCAGGCGTCGTTGCGCTTTCTCGATGGCCGCTTCAAAGGACTGATCAGCGCCATTAGAGGAGAGTAATCATGTCGCTACTGAGCATCTTCGATGTGTCCGGCAGCGCGATGAGCGCGGAGACGGTGCGTTTGAACACCACCGCCAGCAACCTCGCCAACGCGCAAAGCGTCACGAGCAACTTCGCGGACACCTATCGCGCGCGGCACCCTGTGTTCGCCGCGCAGGCGGTATCCGGCGCCGATGGTGACAGCGCGGAAGACGGCGCGGAAACACGCGGTGTTCAGGTGACGGGCATCGTCGAAAGCCAGGCGCCCCTGACCATGCGCTTCGAACCGGAACATCCGCTTGCGAACGAGGATGGTTATGTCGCGTATCCGAACGTGAACGTGGTTCAGGAAATGGCCGACATGATCTCCGCGACGCGTTCCTTCCAGATGAACGTCGAAGTACTCAACTCTGCGCGCACGCTCGCTGAGCGCGTGCTGACCATGGGTCAGTAACCCCGAGCCATACGCAAGAGACCGGTACACAAGGACCAACTCGAGAAACTCATCATGACGATTCAAGGCACCAGCATCCGAACGCTCGCCGACCTCAATCCGGCGGCAGCGAAAACCGGCGACGACAAGCTCGGCAAAGACCAGTTCCTGCAACTGATGGTTGCGCAACTCAAGCATCAGGATCCACTCGATCCGGCGAAGAACGAGGAATTTCTCGCGCAACTCGCGCAGTTCTCGTCGCTGGAGGGCATCACCAACCTCAACAACTCCGTCAGCGCGATGGCAGCATCGATGCGCTCAACGGTTACGTCGGAGGCATCCTCGTTGGTAGGCCACTCGGTACTGGTGCCGACGGGTCAGACCCTGATGCAGACGGCCGGCGAAGGTTTGATGGGCAACGTCAACGTCACGGAGCCGACCAACGACGTCGTCGTGCAGATCACGGACAAGAGCGGCGCGACGGTCGCGCAGCTGTCGCTCGGTGCGCAAGAAGGCCCGGGCGTTTCGCGATTCGCATGGGACGGCACCAACAGCGCCGGAGTGGCGCAACCTGCCGGTGTGTACAAGGTGAAGGCGTTCGCCAACTCGAAAGCCCTCACGGTCGATCTTCCCGAATATGTCGTCAGCGTTTCGATCGGTCAGGACGGCATGCAGTTGAACCTCGCCGGCGGTACGTCGGTGCCGATCACCGACGTCAAAGAAATCCAGTAGTCCGATCATTGGTCAGAACGGTTTAGTCAGGGAGCTTCTACATGTCTTTCAACACAGCACTCAGCGGACTCAGCGCGGCCTCCAGTGAACTGAGCGTCACGGGCAACAACATCGCGAACGCGAGCACGGTCGGCTTCAAGGCTTCACGCGCGGAATTCGCGGACGTGTACGCATCTTCGCTGCTTGGTTCGGGCTCGAACGAAATCGGCAGCGGTGTGAAGCTCGCGAACGTCGCGCAACAGTTCAGCCAGGGCACGATTTCGTTTACGAACAACGCCCTCGACCTGGCGATCGACGGAAACGGTTTCTTCGTCATCAATCAGAACGGTGCACGTGCGTACACGCGCGCCGGTATGTTCGGCGTGGATGACCAGGGCTTCCTCGTAACGAACACGTCCGACCGCGTACAGGGATTCGGCGCGAATGCCACCGGCGCCCTCAGTGGTGTCGTCGGCGATCTGAAGCTGCAGACGTCGAACCTGGCGCCGCGCCAGACGACGCTGGTGCAGGCCACTCTGAACCTCGATGCGCGCGAAGGTGTGCTCAGCCAGATCGGTACACACATTGCCACGCTGGGCAGCGCCATCGGTGTGGCGCACGCCGGTCTCGCGTCACCCACGGAATCGGTCGTCAACGCCGGCGGTGCGCCGGTACCGTTCGACTACGGCGTGAACGTGCCGTCCAGCATCAGCGCTGCCAACCTCATCACGCCGTTCGACTTCTCTGCGCCGAACAGCCAGGTGACGTTCAACGTATCGCAATCCGGTTCGAGTACACCGTCGGAGAACACCACGGTTGCCGTAACGCTGAATTCGAACATCACGAACCTGCAGGATCTGATCAACGACATCCGCAACGACCTGAGCGGCAGCGGCATCGGTGTAGACGTTCGGGAAAACCCCAACAACCTCGGCCGGCTGCAGTTCTATGCGACCACCAGCGGTGAGAACTCCACCATTTCCGTCGACCCGGGCGATAACGCGGTGTACGGCTCCGCCGTAACCCGGGCAAACACGGTCGGCGCGCTCGGCGGCATTCCACTGGGGCAGGGCGGAACGGCGGGTTCCAGCAACACCGTTCCGGATCCATTTGCGACGGCCGGTGCAGTAGGCGCCAACGGCAACATCAGCGCAGCGAGCTTCGACGTCACGTTGACCGGTGCCGCTGCGAACAACGGCACGGTCACCATCAACCTCGACGCGAACATCCTGAACGTCAACGACCTCATCACCGACATCCGCGACGAGCTGCTGCCTAGCGGTATCGGTGTGGATGTACGCGAAGACGCTAACAATCCGGGCCGGCTGCAGTTCTTCGCGACGGTGGCGGGTCAGGCTTCCACGATCACCATCGGCAATTTCGATACGTCGAACATCGGCGTCACGCCCGCAGACCTCGTGGGCACCCTGAATCTCGCCACCGGCGTAACGGTGCCGGGCGCGCCGGGTGTCAGCAACGGATATGCGCCGCAGAGCGTCCAGGTCGTACATCCCGACGGCACCACCCAGACCGTCACCACCACCGCAGGGCAGAGTGCCGCGCAGGTCGCATCGGTGTTCTCGAGCACCAACGTACCGGGCGTTTCGGCATCGGCTACCACCACGGCAACGATTCCGATCGGTGGATTGACGAACGCGAGCGGCACGATGCGTCTTCAGTTGAACGGCGTGAACGTATCCGGCACCACGCTCACCAGCCTCGCAAACTCGATCAACTCGGCGCCTGGGCTCGGCACGGTCAGCGCAACGGTAACGTCGGGCGGTGACCTCGTAGTCACCGATCAGGTCGGTAACGACCTGGTGTTCAACGTCACCGCAGGCACGAATGCCGATTTGCTCGATGTACGCGGACCTTCGGGTCTCCCCGTGACACTTTCGTTGGGAGGCACGCCCGCTGCGTCGATCGGCGGAACCGTGAATTTCTCGCTGCAGGAAGGTTACACGCTGGCCAATGCATCGCCGGCCACGAGCAACCTGTTCGGAAACCTCGATCCGTCGTCGTTCACGCCGTTCCAGCTGAATACGTTCGATCCGACGAACCAGGATTCGTACAACGCGGCCACCTCGATGACCGTGTACGACAGTCTCGGCAACGCGCACGTGATGTCGCTCTACTACGTGAAAGAACGCTTCACTCCGGGTGTACCCGGCGAGCAGCCGAACCGCTGGAGCATGTACGTGCAGATCGACGGCCACGACGTCGGCGATCCGGACCCCAATCTGGCACCGCCGGCGAACACTGCGCCTACGCGCCGCGCGTATTCCGTGCAGTTCAACCCGGACGGCACGATCGATCCGTCGGGTACCGACGAAGTGCTGATTTCCAACTGGGTTCCGCTCGACGTGAACGCCGCGCCCAATGGTGCCGTTGGCCCGCAGAACGTGCTCGCTGGCGGTTCCTTGCCGGTGGCGGAGCCGCCTACGAGTTCGAACTTCCAGATCAAGCTCGGCAATTCGACGCAATACGGCAGCGATTTTGCGGTGAGCCAGATCGATCAGGACGGCTACACCACCGGTCAACTCTCCGGTTTGAACATCGACAGCGAAGGCGTGATTGCCGCGCGATTCACCAACGGGCAGAACCAGGTGCTGGGCCAGATCGCATTGGCGCATTTCGCGAACGTGCAGGGCCTGCACGCGATCGGCGACACCGCGTGGGTAGAAACCAATACGTCAGGTGCCCCGGTCATCGGGGCCCCCGGTTCCGGTTCGCTCGGCGCGATCACATCGGGTGCGCTCGAAGACTCGAACGTCGAGCTGTCCGACCAGCTGGTGCAGTTGATCATCGCGCAGCGGAACTTCCAGGCGAACGCCCGGACGATCTCCACCGCGGACGAGATCACCCAGACCATCATCAACATCTAACCAACTCGGCTGAGGGGACGCGCACGACGTGGACAAGCTGATCTATGTGGCAATGACCGGTGCGGCGCACATCGACCGTGCGCAGACGCTGCATTCGAACAACCTGGCGAACGTCGGCACCACGGGTTTCCGCGCCGACTTCGCTCAGGCGCGTTCGGTACAGCTGTATGGCGATGGATACAACAGCCGGGTCTATGCGCTGGCGGAACAACCGGGCAGCGACTTCAAGCAAGGTGCGTTCGTGCAGACCGGCCGCGACCTCGATACGGCCATTGCCGGCGAGGGTTTCTTTGCCGTGAAGGGACCCGACGGAAAGGAAGCGTATTCGCGCAGCGGCGACTTTCTGGTCGATCCCGTGGGCGCACTACGAGACGGCGCAGGTCGACAAGTGCTCGGTGACGGCGGCCCGATTTCGCTTCCCCCCTACGACAAGTTGTACATCGGTGCCGACGGCAGCGTGACCATCCAACCGGAAGGGCAGGGTCCCGAAGCGCTTGTGCAGATCGATCGGCTGAAGCTGGTGAAGCCGGATCAGGGCGCCGTTACGAAGGGCACCGACGGGCTGATGCACACGAAGGACGACAGGCCGCTGCCTTCCAGCCCCGACGTGTCGATCGTGTCGGGTCAACTCGAAGGCAGCAACGTGAACGCAGTGAACGAAATGACCTCGATCCTCGAGCTCGCGCGACAGTTCGACCTCGAAGTACGGCTGATGAAGTCGGCCGAGCAGAACGACGAAACAGCAACACGACTGCTTCAGATCAATTGAGCAAGCATCCGCCGCGCGACAGCGCGTGAGAAAGGGAGTAACGAACGATGATGTCAGCATTGTGGGTGAGCAAAACCGGCCTCGCGGCGCAGGACATGGCTCTGCACACCATTTCCAACAACCTCGCCAACGTCAGCACGGTGGGGTTCAAACGCGACCGCGCGGTATTCGAAGATCTGCTGTATCAGATTCAACAACAACCCGGTGCGCAGTCGTCGCAGGACACCACGCTGCCGTCGGGCCTGCAGCTCGGTACCGGTGTGCGGGTCGCGGGCACGCAGAAGATGTTCAGTATGGGCGGCATGCAGAATACGCAGGCGCCGCTCGATCTCGCCATCGACGGTCGCGGCTTCTTCCAGATCACATTGCCGGACGGAAGCATCGGGTACACGCGCGACGGAGAGTTCCGGATGGATCAGGACGGCCAGATCGTGAATTCGCAGGGCCATCCGCTGGAACCCTCGATCACCATTCCGCCGGATGCACAGACGATCACCATCGGCATCGACGGCACCGTGAGTGTCATGACCCAGGGCAATCCGGCGGCAACGCAGGTGGGCACGATCGAGCTCGTCAGCTTCGTGAATCCGTCAGGCCTGCAGGCAAACGGCGGCAACCTGTTCTCCGAAACGCCGGCCAGCGGTTCGCCGCAGTCCGGCACCGCGGGCACCGACGGTCTCGGTCAGATTATGCAAGGCAACCTCGAAACGTCGAACGTCAGCGTGGTCGAAGAGATGGTGAACATGGTGGCCGTACAGCGCGCCTACGAGATGAACTCGCGCGTGATATCCACCTCCGACCAGATGCTGCAGAACCTTACCCAGAATGTTTAAGGGGCTGTTCGAAGCGCCCCTTCGAGGAGTGTTCGATGCGTAACACTTTGACGCTTTGCGCGTTTGCTCTCCTGGTGAGCGGCTGCATCGGCGTCGAACCGAGTCGTCCGGAGCCGAGCTATCAACCGGCGTATCCGCTGCTGCCGCCGCCGCCCGCGCCTTCGTCAGGCGGTTTGTATCAGATGGGCTACGGCATGGATCTGTACGACGACCGTCGCGCCACGCGCGCCGGCGACATCGTCACCATCCTGCTGCAGGAACGCACGCAATCGTCGAAATCCGCAGAAACGAACATCAGCAAAGGCAGCGCCGCGGAAATGCCCGAGCCGACCATTCTCGGCTCGATCGTGTCCGGGTCGGGCGCAGCCGGGCTGTTCAACAGCATCGAAAATTCGAACAAGTTCAATGGCGCTGCCGACAGCGACCAGAGCAACAGTCTGACCGGCACGATCAGCGCCGTGGTCACGGCGGTGTACCCCAACGGTCTGCTACAGGTGCAAGGTGAAAAATGGCTGAAATTGAATCGGGGCGAAGAGTACGTCCGGGTCAGCGGACTCGTCCGTCAGGAAGACATCGACGGCTCGAACAGAGTGTCGTCGCTCAAGCTCGCCGATGCACGGCTCGCATACAGCGGCACGGGCGAGCTGGCCGACAGCAACTCGGCCGGCTGGTTGATGCGCTTCTTCCTCAGCCCGCTGATGCCGTTCTGATCATGAAACGTATCTGTCTACTCGGGATGCTCATGCTCGTTGGCGCGTCGGCACACGCCCAACGGCTGAAGGACGTCGCCAGCGTCGATGGCGTGCGAACGAACCAGCTCGTAGGATACGGTCTAGTGGTAGGGCTCGACGGAACCGGCGACAAAACCAGCCAGACGCCGTTCACGCTGCAGACATTCAGCAACATGCTGCGTCAGTTCGGCATCCAGCCGCCGATCGGCAAAGACCCCAAACTCGAAAACATCGCCGCAGTCTCCGTACATGCAGCGCTCCCCGCGTTCGCGAAGCCGGGCCAGCAGATCGACGTCACCGTTTCTTCGGTCGGCAACGCGAAGAGTCTGCGGGGCGGCACGCTGCTGATGACGCCGCTGAAGGCGGTGAACGGCGAAGTGTTTGCGATTGCGCAGGGCGATCTCGTGGTGGGCGGGTTCGGTGCGGAAGGCGCCGATGGTTCGAAGGTAACCGTCAACGTCCCGAGCGTCGGGCGCATTCCCAACGGCGCTTCGGTGGAGCGTCCGGCGCCGAGCAACTTTGGACAGAACGACACCCTGGTGTTCAACCTGAATCGCGGCGACTTCACCACCGCGCGACGCGTGGCAGACAGCATCAACCAGACGTTCGGGCCGGACGTGGCTGCGGCGGTCGATTCCACGTCGATCGTCGTACACGCACCGCAAGACCCATCGCAACGCGTCGGTTTCCTTTCCGTGCTCGAGAACATCAACGTCGAGCAGGATGCAGCACCCGCGCGCGTCATCATCAACTCGCGCACCGGCACCATCGTGATCGGTCAGCGCGTAGAGGTGATGCCGGCGGCCGTTACGCACGGCAGCTTGTCGGTGACGATCTCGGAGAACCCGACGGTGAGTCAGCCGAATGAGTTCTCTGCGGGCCGAACCACGGTAGTGCCGAATTCGAACATCGCGATCGATCAACAGCAGAACCACATGTTCCTATTTTCACCCGGCGTGTCGTTGCAGGACATCGTCACGTCGGTGAACGAAGTCGGCGCAGCGCCGGGTGACCTGATGGCGATTCTCGAAGCGTTGAAGGAAGCGGGCGCTTTACGCGCGGAACTGGTGGTGATCTGACGGTGCAGTTTCATGGATAACGCGGCGGCTGGAGCAGCAAACGTGCTGTCCGGCTTTTCGTACACGGACGTCAACCGCCTCAGCCAGATCAAGACGGCCGGGAAGGATGGCATTCGCGCGGCCGCGCAACAGTTCGAGTCGCTGTTCATCGACATGGTGATGACCACCATGCGACAGGCCAGTAGTGCCTTTGCCGACGGCGACTACACGTCGAGTGCCGCGACGAAGATGCAGCAGGAGATGCTCGACCACCAATGGGCGGTGCACATCGCCGAGAACGGCGGCGTCGGACTCGCCGACGTTCTCGTCAAACAACTGTCGGGTACGCCCGGTCGGACGAATGGGCCGGTAGCGCAACGCGGTCCTCTGATGATTGCACCCGGTGCAGAGGAAGCGATCCCATCGACGCCGCCGCAGGCGACGAGCAGCGGACCGACGCTGGTATGGGACGGCATGGCGCCGGAATGGTCGGTGGGCGCGCCTTGGTCCCCCGATGGACTGACAACTCCACTCGCCGCAGGACAACCCGTGCCGCCCCCCGATGAGATCGTTCGGGACGATGCCGAGAACGACAACGATCTGACCGTTACCTCCAAAGGCAGCAAAGACAACGCGTTCGACGGGCCGCGCGACTTCATCGACAAGGTGCTGCCCGTTCTGAAGACGGCACTGGCGGCGAGCGGCCTCAATCCTCTGGCCGTGCTGGCGCAAGGCGCGCTGGAAACGGGCTGGGGCGCACACGTCATACACACGGCGGCCGGCGACAGCAGCCACAACCTCTTCAACATCAAGGCGACGTCGAACTGGGATGGTCCCTCGGTGGAGGTATCCACCGTGGAATTCCACGGCGGCGTGCCGGTTCGGCAGAACGACCGCTTTCGCGCATACGAGTCGGTCGAATCGGCGGTGCGCGACTACGTATCGTTGTTGAAAGGCGATTCGCGCTACAGCCGCGCGATCGACGTTGCTCAAGATCCGGCACGTTTTGCCGATGAACTACAGAAAGCCGGTTATGCAACCGATCCGCACTACGCCGCGAAGATTCTTCGCGTGCTCACGAGCGGACCGATCAGTGCCGCAATTGCCAGATTCGCAGGGTACTCAGAGTAGTAGAGCGCACGCATGGCCAGTTCACTGATCAACATCGGCATTTCGGGACTGAAGGCGCAGCAGGCCGCCTTGGCCACGACCGGCCACAACATCACGAATGCGTCCACACCGGGCTATAGCCGCCAGACGATTCAGATCGAGGCGCATCCGCCGCAGTACAGCGGCTCCGCATACATCGGCCGTGGCGCGGTGCTGCAGTCGATCACGCGCGTTGCAAACGAGTACGCGACGAACCAGGTGCGGCTCGACACGGCGGCGCTCGCCGGGCTCGACACGTTCGTGAACGAGATCGGTCAGGTCGATTCGCTGCTGGCGGACGATCAGACAGGCCTCGCGCCCGCAATGCAGACGTTCTTCGGTGCGTT
>CAZLDA010000099.1:0-9554 GCA_964557875.1 uncultured Pseudomonadales bacterium
CGAAGAGGCTCGAGTAACGCTCACTAACGCCGGTGTCGAGGTGCGCGACAGCAATCCGAAGTTCGATCTCACGCATCAGAAATCGATGGTGATCGACGAGGAAATCGGTTTTGTGGAGTCACTGAACTGGGAGCCGCGAGATCTCACCGAAACGCGCGACTACGCCATCGTCACCACGCATCGTCACGAAAACAAAGAGATGAGCGATTGCTTCGAAGCCGATTGGGCGCACGAAGATTTTTCGCCGCACCCCAACTCGAAGCTGATCTGGTGCCCCGACAACGGCCGGCAACGTGTGGCCGATTTCATCGACGACGCGAAGCACTCGTTGTGGATTCAGAACGAGCGTTATCAGGACACGGTCATCATCGAACGCCTGGTGCGCGCCGCCACGCGCGGCGTCAAGGTGCACGTGCTGACGAAGAAGCCGCACTCGCTCAAGCCTGGCAAGCTCATCGAAGGCATCGGCGGTTTGCGCATCCTGCAAGACGTCGGCGTTAAGGTGCACACGCTGAAACATCTGAAGCTGCACGCGAAGATGATGCTCGCCGACGAAAAACGCGCCATCGTCGGCTCGATCAATCTCGCGCCGGGCAGTTTCGATTCACGGCGCGAACTCGCGATCGAAACGGATCATCACCACGCGGTGAAGCGACTCGAAGAAACCGCGCTCGCAGACTGGGACGCGTCGCACAAGATCGATCTCAGCGACGAAGGTCTGCTCGCCGACCTGAAGAAACGCGACCTCGATGCGACCCAACTCGCGTTGGGCGAACACGGCGAAGAGAAGAAACACAAACACAACGACTGAACGGGGGCGGCCGTGCTGTACGACGCGAGCCGGCACGAGCAGCTCCGCACTATTGCGTGGGATGAAGCGCGCGCCCGCGCGATGATCGCAACGATCGTCGCCGATACCGAAGCGCGCTTCTCACCCGATACCTTCTGGCCGATGCACCCGCGCGATGCGGACGACGCCAGCACTGCACCGGCCTACCCCCTCTATCATGGCGCGTGCGGCGTCATCTGGGCGTTGCGTTATCTGCAGCACGTCGGTGCGGCGCGTCTCACGCGATCGTACGCGCCGTTCCTCAACGAGCTGCTCGCCCGAAATCGCGCCTGGCTCGCTGCGGAGGGCATCGTTGCTACCGGCGCCTACATGATGGGCGATACCCCCATCCGCATGTTGATGTTCTCGGACGAACCGTCACCTGCGCACGCCGCACAGATCGAGCAACTCATCGAAGACAATCTCGGAAATCCTGCGCGAGAACTGATGTGGGGATCGCCGGGCACCATGCTGGCCGCGCTGTTCATGCACGAGCTCACGCACGAGCGCACTGGCGATTCACGCTGGGCCGAGTTGTTTCTCAGATCGGCGCGCATGTTGCAGTCGCAGCTCAAGTGGTCGAGTGAACACGAATGTCACTACTGGACGCAGGACCTCTACGGCGCGAGCAGTACCTATATCGACGCGGTTCATGGGTTCGTCGGCACGGCGTCGCCGCTGATCCGCGGCCGTCAGCTGTTCGAC
Organism: uncultured Pseudomonadales bacterium; assembly: GCA_964557875.1. Classification (GTDB taxonomy): domain Bacteria; phylum Pseudomonadota; class Gammaproteobacteria; order Pseudomonadales; family Azotimanducaceae; genus DATJGR01. The sequence goes on from CAZLDA010000099.1 coordinate 1,535, forward strand.
GCAGGCGAATGGGGAGAATGGCAACGCTGCATCGAGAACACAGTGCGGCGCTGCGCGACCACCGAAGACGGTCTGGCGAACTGGCGCGCATGGCTCATCCGCCCGGACGGTCCAGCCCGCGGCATGCTCATGCAGTTCTGCCACGGCGCACCCGGGTTTGTCATAACCCTTGCCGACATTCCCGGCAATTCGCTCGACGATCTGTTGTTGGCCGGGGGTGAAGCGACCTGGCGCGCCGGTCCGCTCGCGAAAGGTTCGAATCTCTGCCACGGCACCGGCGGCAACGGTTATGCGTTCCTGAAACTGTATGAGCGCACCGGCGACGCCAAATGGCTCACGCGTGCGCGTGCATTTGCGATGCACGCGATCGAACAAACCGAGGCCGATGCCGCGCGCCACGGTCGAATGCGCTACTCGTTGTGGACCGGCGATCCCGGGTTCGCCATTTACCTGTGGGATTGCATCAATGGCCGGGCGCGTTTTCCGACGCTCGATGTGTTCTTCGCGCCCTGATCCCCCACGATGCAATTGTTCGCCTGCCCGCTCTGCCGCGCACCGCTGACGCACGACTCGACGACGCTCGTCTGCGTAGAGAAGCATCGTTTCGATATCGCGCGTGAAGGCTACGTCAACCTTTTCCCTGCGCATCATCGAAGTTCGCGCAACCCCGGCGACGAAGAGCGCATGGTCGCAGCACGGCGACGATTTCTCGACGCCGGGCACTACGCGCCGCTGCGCGCGCAGTTCGCGGCAACGTTGGCTGCCTTACCACGCAACACGCCCGGTGCTGCCGTCGACATCGGTTGCGGCGATGGCTACTTCACGACGGCGCTCACCGCAATAGGGTCGTGCGTCTATGGAATCGACGTTTCGAAAGCCGCGATTCGCGCGGCTGCCAAACGCCACCCATCAATTGCGTTTGCGGTGGCGAGTTCGAAGCGCCTGCCGCTCGTGGACGCCGCGTTCCACGCGGCGACGGCGATACTCGCCCCGATCGATGCCGACGTCTTGCGCGTGCTCGCCAACGACGGTGTACTGGTGCGGGTGTCTCCCGGACCCGACCACCTTCGCGAATTGCGCGCGCTGGTGTACACGGAATTGAGGCCACACCGGCGCGCTGCCACCGAGTTGGCCGGCTTCGATCACGCAGGCGAGCATCTGCTCGAATTCACTTTCGATACCGACGCGGCTGCGCGTGCCGACCTCATCGCGATGACGCCGCTGCTGCATCGAACACGCGAGGATCGGCGCCTGCGCGCGCTGTCGAGCGAACACTTGACCATTCGCGCCGGGTTCTGGATTGATGTGTTCAGGAAGCAAAACTAGTCAGACACAGGGGAACGCCATGCACACGCAGGACATCGAATATCAGATCAACGGCAAGAAGTTCGTCGGTTACCTGGCGGATGGGTCGAACGGCAAGAAGACAGCCGGCGTGCTGGTTGCGCATGAGGGCGGCGGCATGACCGGCCATCCGAAGGAGCGCGCGCGCATGCTGGCCGAACTCGGTTACGTGGCATTCGCCATGGATACGTTCGGCGAGGTGATCGAGTCGCGCGATCAGGCGATGGCGGTCATCGGTAACCTTTCCAATGACCTCGCGACGTTGCGCAACCGCGCCAACACCGCGCTCGAACTCTTGAAGGCACAACCGAACGTCGATCGTATGCGCACCGCCGCGATCGGCTTCTGTTTCGGCGGCACCACGGTGCTGGAACTCGCCCGCAGCGGCGCCGATGTCGGCTGCGTAGTCGGCTTTCATTCCGGCCTCGCGACCATCGCGCCGCAGGATGCGAAGAACATCCGCTGCAAAGTGATGGTGTGCCTCGGCGCCGAAGACCCGATCATTCCCGCCGCGCAACGCGACGCGTTCATCAACGAAATGCAGGCCGGTAACGTCGACTTCCAGATGCTGATCTACGGCAACGCCGGCCACAGCTTCACCAACCGGGAAGTGGACGCGATGAACATCCCCGGCTTCGCCTATCACGCGCCCACCGACGCACGCTCCTGGCAGGCGATGCGCAACTTCTTCGACGCGGTGATTCGACCGGTGTAACGCGGGCGCGCATGCTCTCCCCCGGCTGTCATTCAACTGTCACACGTGGCGGCGACACTGCATCGCCCCACGAATCGTGGCGGTCGATCAACTCACCAGGGGATTCAACTCGTGCGGAAAACAATATTGAGCCTTTGCGGCGGGCTGGCACTCGCAGCCGCGACCCAGTCGGCCTCGGCGGGCAACGTCGACGCCAAACTACTCGGAATGCTGAAGGACAACGGTTCGATCACCGAGGCGCAGTTCACCGAATTGAGCGCGGATCTCGCGAAGGAGCAGCGCGAAGAAGCCCGGGAAGCGGTCAGCAAGGAAGACATCACCGCCATGGAGCAGAAGCTCAGCTGGGCGGAACGAACCGTCATCAGCGGCGACGTTCGGGTCCGGCAGGAACGCATTCAGGTCGAAGACCGGACACCCGAGCAGACGCAGAGCCGGCAGCGCTACCGCGCGCGCCTCGCCGTAGTCTCACAGGTGACTCCTACGGTCGAAGCGGGCATACGGGTCGCGTCGGGCAACAGCAACGACGTGCGCTCGACCAACCAGGACATGAACAACTATTTCGTCAAGAAGGACCTCTGGCTCGACCGCGCCTACATCAACTGGCATCCCGAGAACGTGCCGGGCCTGAAGATGATCGGCGGCCGGATGGGTCAGCCGTGGACCAAGGTGGCCGAGTCCGAAGTGATCTGGGACAACGACATCAACCCAGAAGGCGTGGCGGTGCAGTACAGCCGCAAATTCGGCGACACGAACGTGTTCGGCTCAGGCGGTGCGTTCACGGTGAAAGACAACGTCACCGGCTTCGGTCCCGAGTTCAATAACGATCTGAGGATGTATTACGCGCAACTCGGCGCGAACCTGTTTCCGGGCGAAGACTACAAGCTGACGGTCGGCGCCAGCGTGTTCCACTACTACAAAGACGAATTCGGCATTCCGTCGCGTGCGCCAAATGCCGGTCTCGGCCTCACGCTGAACGGCAACAACTCGTCGCAGTTCCAACTCTATGAAGGCTTCAGCCAACTCGACATTCTGGGGTTGCCGCTGCCGTTGTCGCTGTACGGGCAGTATGTGCAGAACCCGAACGCAAACGGCGCGGACGACAACGAAGACACCGCCTACATGCTCGGCTTCCTGACCCGCTTCTGGGAGATCGGCGTGAACTACAGCTATCGCGACGTAGAGCGCAACGCGGTCGTCGGCGCCTTCACCGACTCCGACTTCGCCTCCGGCTTCACCGCGTCGAAGGGCAGCAAGCTGCAGCTCTCCTACAACATCACGAAGAACTTCCAGTTCGCGACGACGTACTTCTACACCGAATCGGATGCGTCGAACCCCGCTAAACCGGGTGCCCAGACGAATACGTTTCAGATGGACCTGATTGCAACGTTCTAAGCGAACCCCAACCCCACTCAAGGAGCATGTACATGAACGTCAAACGAGCAAGCTATGGGGCGATCGCCGCACTCGCCTGCGGATTCAGCGCCGCCGTATTCGCAGCGGGTACCGTCGAAGCAGACGGTTCGAGCACGGTTTATCCGATCACCGAAGCGGTGGCGGAGGAATTTCAATCAGCCGGCGGCGGACGTGTAACGGTCGGTATTTCCGGAACCGGCGGCGGCTTCAAGCGCTTCTGTCGCGGTGAGACCGACATCTCCAATGCGTCGCGACCGATCTTGAAGGACGAAATGGTGCTGTGCGCGCAGAACGGCGTGAAGTACGTCGAACTGCCGATTGCAATGGACGCGCTGACGGTGGTCGTCGGCAAAGACACGTCCTTCGTCGACTACCTCACCATCGCTGAGCTCAAGAAGATGTGGGAGCCCGGCGCGCAGGGGAAAATCACCAACTGGAACCAGATCCGTTCGACCTTTCCCGACCTGAAGCTGCAACTGTCGGGCGCCGGGGCAGATTCGGGGACGTTCGACTATTTCACCGAGGCAGTCGTCGGAAAGGCCAAGTCGTCCAGAGGTGACTACCAGGCGAGCGAAGATGACAACGTGACCGTACAGTTCGTTTCGCGTAACAAAGGTGCGCTCGGCTACTTCGGTCTTGCGTACTACGAGGAGAATAAAGACAAGTTACGCGCCATTCCCATTAAGGCCACGGACCAGTCGCCGGCCATAACGCCGTCTGTCGCGACGGTCAACGACGGAACCTACCAGCCTCTCGCTCGACCGATCTTCATCTATGTCAGCGCTAAATCGGCGAAGCGCCCCGAGGTGAAGAAGTTCGTCGACTTCTACCTCGACAACGCATCGGATCTGGCGAAGGAAGTAGGCTACGTCAACCTGCTGCCTGAAGAGTACACCCAGGCAAAGCAGAACTTCGCCGCCGGCAAGGTCGGCACGGGCTTCGGCGGTGTGGCCGAGGTCGGCGTCCGCATCGCTGACCTGTTGAACCGCGAGGCCAAGCAGTAGCGCGCCGAAATCCCGGTCGGCCGACGAGGGCCGATCGGGATTTTCGATTTGCTCTGGCGTCCCTTCCCATCGAGACTTGCCGACCATGAAAACCTCCGCAGACCGAATGAGCCGTTCCGGCGCGCTGCTGCCGCCGCCTCGTGTACCGCGACGACGTCGGATATTCGAGTGGCTCATCGAAGGCGCCCTGGTTCTCAGCGCACTCAGCGCCGTATTCATTACGGTCGCCATCGTCTTCGTGCTGGTGAACGAATCCCTGGCGTTCTTCCGCCACGTCTCGATCATCGAATTTCTGACCGATACGCAGTGGACGATCATGTTCGAGGAGAAGCACTACGGGATTGCGCCGTTGCTCGCCGGAACACTGGTCACGTCTGCCATCGGACTGATCGTCGCGGTTCCGCTGGGTACCGTCATTGCGATCTACCTCAGTGAATTCGCGCCGCACCGCGTGCGCGAATTCGTCAAGCCGCTGCTCGAGTTGCTGATCGGCGTGCCGACCGTCGTGTTCGGTTATTTCGCGCTGCTGTCCGTCACACCGATGCTGCAGAAGATTCTCCCCGATCTGCCCGGGTTCAACATGCTCGGCCCCGGTATCGTCATCGGCATCATGATTACGCCGTACATCAGTTCACTCGCCGAAGACGCGATGCGTGCGGTACCGATGACGCTGCGAGAGGGCGCCTACGCAATGGGTGCAACCCGATTCCGGAACGCATTGACGGTGGTGGTTCCCGCAGCACTGTCAGGGATCATCGCGGCGTACGTGCTCGGCGTTTCGCGCGCAGTGGGCGAAACGATGGTTGTTGCAGTCGCCGCAGGCCAACAGCCGAACTTCACGTTGAATCCGATGGAGCCGGCAGCGACGATCACAACCTTCATCGTGCAGGTCGCACTGGGCGATCTGCCGCACGGCAGTGTCGAATACCAGAGCATCTTCGCGGCCGGACTGGTGCTCATGCTGATGACGCTGGGTCTCAACGTGATCGGTCATCTATTGCGCCGACGCTATCGCGAGGTCTATTGAATGGCCGCCGAGCTCACACCGTCGGACCGCATGGAACCGCAAGCCCTGCGGGCGCTCATCAGCCGCAACAAGCAGTCCGACAAGGTCTTCGCCATCGTCGGCCTGCTGGCCATGTTGGTCGGTGTGTTCGCGTTGATCTGGCTGCTGGTCGGTCTCGCGATGGACGGTGCGTCTCGCATCAACTGGCAGTTTCTGACCTCGTTTCCGTCGCGCCATGCGGACAAGGCGGGGATTCTCTCCGCGTGGGTGGGCACGTCCCTGGTCATGCTCGTGACGACATTTTCCGCGGTACCGGTGGGCATTGCGGCCGGGGTCTATCTCGAGGAGTACGCGCGGCGCAACTGGATCACCGACATCATCGAGATCAACGTAACTAACCTCGCCGGTGTACCGTCGATCGTGTACGGCCTTCTTGCCCTCGGCCTGTTTGTGTACGGCCTGGGATTCGGACAGAGCATTCTGTCCGCGGGACTCACACTCGGGCTGCTGATCCTGCCGGTGGTGATCGTGTCGACGCGCGAGGCGATCCGATCCGTGCCCGTGGCGATGCGCGAAGCGGCCTATGCGTTGGGTGCCACGCGCTGGCAGACCGTACACGACCATGTGCTTCCCTACTCCACCGGCGGCATTCTGACCGGGATTATTCTGGGGCTGTCCCGGGCCATCGGCGAAACCGCTCCAATCATCACGATTGGCGCACTGACGTTTATCGCGTTTTTGCCGCCGTCGCCCATAACGAGCGAACCGCCTTTCATCTCATTCGAATGGTTGATGGCACCCTTCACGGTGATGCCCATACAGATGTTCAACTGGTTGTCGCGGCCGCAGACCGCTTTCCTCAACAACGCTGCTGCCGCCGGCCTGATTCTGGTGGTAATGACAGTCAGCATGAACGCGCTCGCCATCTGGCTGCGTTACCGCTTCCGAAAGAAAATCAAATGGTGATGAAATGGATGGGCCCATTGTGAACGCACCCCTGCGTCCAGACGTTAGCGTAACCAGCATCGCCGAAGAAACGATCAAGGCAGAAGTGCGCGAGCTGAGCTTCTTCTACGGTTCCGGCATGCAGGCGCTGAAATCGGTCAGCATGAGCCTTGCCGAGAACAAGGTGACCGCACTCATCGGTCCGTCGGGCTGCGGCAAATCGACGCTGCTGCGCTGCTTCAACCGCATGCACGACCTGTATCCCGGCAACCGGTACGACGGCGAGATCATCATTCACCCCGACGGCGTGAACGTACTCGGCCCGGACGTCGATCCGATCGAAATGCGGATGCGCATGTCGATGGTGTTCCAGAAGCCGAATCCGTTTCCGAAGTCGATCTATGAAAACGTCGCGTATGGTTTGCGCGTTCGCGGCGTTAAGCGCGCCGGTTTGATCGACGAGCAGGTGGAACGTGCACTCACCGACTCGGCGCTCTGGGGCGAAGTGAAAGATCGGCTGCAGGATCAGGCATACAACCTCTCCGGCGGCCAGCAACAACGCCTGTGCATTGCGCGTGCATTAGCCGTTGAGCCGGAGATTCTGCTGTTCGATGAACCCACGTCGGCACTCGATCCGATTGCCACCGCGAGCATCGAAGAACTGATTGCCGAACTGCGCAGCCGAGTCACGATTCTGATCGTTACGCACAACATGCAGCAGGCCGCGCGCGTATCCGATTTCACCGCGTTCATGTATCTCGGCGAACTCGTCGAGTTCGGCGATGCCGACGACTTCTTCACGAACCCCAAACAGAAGCGCACGGAAGATTACATCACCGGCCGCTACGGTTGAGTTTTCAGCGAGGATCCGAAATGCCCGGCCAAGGCGGTGAATTCACGAGTCACTTCTCCAGCCAGTTCAACCAGGAACTGGAGAACCTGCGCAGCCGCGTGCTCGCGATGGGCAACGTGGTGGAGAAGCAGATCGGCGACGCGGTGACGGCGCTCGCGACGGGCAACGAGAACATGGCCCGCTCGGTGATCGGCGGCGACCTGCACGTCAATCAGCTCGAGATCTATCTCGACGAGGAATGCCGCCGGATTCTCGCGCGCCGCCAACCGGCAGCCGGTGACCTGCGGCTGGTATTTGCGGTGATCAAAGCCGTTACCGACATCGAGCGCATCGGCGATTCGGCGAAAAGCGTCGCGCGGATGGCAATCAAGCTGATGGAAGCGAAGCCGACAGGTACCGTGCCGAGCCTCGCGCACCTCGGCGAACTCGTTCGGCAGATGGTGCAGAAGGCGATCGGGGCATTCGCCGGGATGGATGTGAACGTGGCGCTTGAAGTGGAACGTGCGGACATTGAAGCCGATGCCGAATATCGAACGGTGATGCGAACGCTGACGACGCGTATGACCGAAGACCCGAGGGCGATCGATTGGGCGTTGAACCTGATCATGGCGGCCCGGGCGCTCGAACGGGCCGGCGACCACGCGAAGAACATTTCCGAATACCTGATTTACCTCGTGCAAGGTAAAGACGTGCGCCACGTCAGCATCGAAGACCGCGAACGGCAGGTGCAGGACCGCGCG
>CAZLDA010000100.1:0-3215 GCA_964557875.1 uncultured Pseudomonadales bacterium
CGGCATGCCCACCCTGACCTCCGGCTACGACGACGCTGGCCGCCTGCTGAGCGTCACCCGGGGCGGGGTGCTCCACGCTCAGGCGACCTACGACGCCGCCGGCCGCCTCAGCCAGGTGACCCGCGCGGGTGGGCTGACCACCGCCCACACCCACAGCCCCGAAACGGCGCAGCGCATATGCACACGCGAACACCAGCGCAAGCGTTACCACCAGCGCGGCGACGACCTGAATGACGGTGGCGCCCATTTCCATCAATGCAGTTCCATCAGTGCAGCATCTTCAGGCGCTGTTCGGGGCTGACGACATCGGTAAGACGAATGCCGAACTTGTCGTTCACCACCACCACTTCGCCGTGCGCCACGAGCGTGCCGTTCACCAGCACGTCGAGCGGTTCACCGGCCACACGGTTCAGCTCCACCACCGAACCGCGGTTCAGCTGCAGCAGCTTGCGGATGCTGATGTTGGTGTTGCCCACTTCCATCGACAGCCTTACGGAAATGTCGAGCACCACTTCGAGATTGCGGCGATCGACTGCCGTCGTCTCGAACGGTCCAGCGCCTTCGCCGCCCGGCAAGGCTCGTGGTGCGCCTGCTGCTTCGGTTCTTTCTTCGCTCACCGTCCGCCTCCTTGCTGTTCGCTGCGCATATCACTGCGTAACGAAGGGTTCCTGATATTCGAGCGCCAGGTTGCCGCGCGAATTGCCGAGCTTCGCGTAGAACGCCGGCACTTCGTTCGCGTAAACGAGATGTGTATCGGGCATGTCCACCGGGATCACGTCGCCTTCTTTCAGACGCAACACGTCCTTCAGCGAAAGGCTTCGCTCCGCTACCGCGCAGTGCACCGATACTTCTGCCTGCAGCAGGCGTCGTTGCAGGTTCGGCAACCAGGCGCGGTCCACTTCCGTCGATTTGTTGTGAGCGGAGTTTTCGAGCCGGTCGCGATGCGGTTCGAGCATCGCGTACGGAAACACGAAGTGAATTTCGCCGCCGTTGCCTTCGACTTCGACGTGGAAACTGTTCACCACCATGATCTCGTCAGCAGTGGCCACGTTCACGAGCGATGGATTGACCTCGCTGCCGAGCAGCTGGATTTCGATCGGCATGGAGGATTTCCAGGCCTGCTTCAGGTCTTCGAGGGCTGCTTCGACGAGGCGTCCGATGATGCGCTGTTCGGTGGGCGTGAATTCGCGACCTTCGAATTTGATCTGCCGGCCGTCGCCGCCGAAGAAGCGGTCGACCAGACGCACCACCAGCTTGGCGTCGAGCACACACATGGCGACACCGGTCATCGGTTTGACGCGCAGGAAGTTGACGCTCGTCGGTACGTACAGGCCTTGCACGTACTCGCTGTATTTCATGATCTGAATGCCGCCCACACCGATGTCGGCGCTGTGCCGCATCAGGTTGTAGAGGCTCGTCTTGAAGAACCGAGCGAATTTTTCGTTGATCAACTCGAGCGTGGGTAAGCGGCCGCGAATGACGCGGTCCTGGCTCGCGAGGTCGTAGTTCACCGATTCGGGCGATTCGACGCCTTCCTCGTCCGTAGCATCACCCGCGCCCTTTACGAGCGCGTCGATTTCTTCCTGGGTCAGCAGTTCCCGATTCGCCATAGCGGCCTCACTGCATCACAAAGCTGTTGTACAGAACGGCTTCGATGCCTGTGACGTTCGCTTCCTTCTGCAGCGTTGCGTCCGCCGCGGCGCGCATCTTCTCGCGTAGCGCCTTCTTGCCTTCATCGGTCTGCAGCACCATGAAATCTTCATCAGCCAACAGATTGATCAGGGCGCTGCGGATGACGGGCTCCAGCTTCTTGGCGGCCTCGATCACGGCCTGATCGCGCGACATCAGCACGACGTTGGTCTGCAGGTAGCGGCGTTGTCCCACCGCGGTGGAATTGACGATGAAGTCGGGCCGAAGATTCAGATAGAGGGCGGTTTTGCGCGCCGGTGTCGCGGCGGCTTCTTCTGCGGGTACCTCCGCGGGAGTTGCACGCAGAAAATAGAACGCAGCGCCGCCAGCGATGCCCAGCACCGCCACTGCGACGCCGACGATGATCAGCAGCTTGCGGCGGCCTTTCGAAGGGGTCCCCGCGTCTGCGGCGTTGGCCTCTGCGTCGGGCGTGCCCGCGGCTTTCGGATCCGTTACGGGCTCTGTTTTCGGCAAAGCGGCCATGTCGACTTCCTGTCAGGTTTGGTCCGCCAAACCCATTGAAACGTCAACGGAATGGCACCTTGAAAGGAAGTGTAGAAGAGCTTTTCGAGTTTGCCTGATGGGCCCTGACGGATTCTGACGGGCCCACGACGGCGCGCGCCAGAAAGCCGTCAGGCGCGCAAGTCAAAGGGTCACGCGTGCAGATCGATGATCGAGAGTTCCGTACGCCGCTGCCAACGAGGCGACGCGTCCGCGACATCGGAATCGGCGGCCGTCACCGATTGCGCGCCCGCATACGAGCGCGCCGTACCCGAGTCACCCGCACCGCGACTGCCCGAGTGCGCCACATCGACGTTCCCGAGCGACAGTCCGGCCTCTTCCAACATCGCTCGCAAACGCGGCATCTGGCCTTCGAGTGCGTCTCTCACCCCGGCATGTTGGGCGCTGAACGCCACGTGCGTGGTGTCGGCCTGCAGGCGAACCTGAATGTCGATGCGGCCGAGTTCGCGCGGCTCGAGCGTCACGGACGCTGAGTCGAACCGTTGGCTGCGCAGCACCAGCACCCGATCCGCCAGCTCCGCCGCGAAGCGCGGCGCGTGTTGTTGGGCCAGATCGCCGAGCCGCGTCGCCGCGGTGTCGCGAACCTCAATGGCACCGTTGGCGCGCGGCAGAACTGCGTCCGTCCGGATCGAATCGCCCGCGCCGTCTTTCTGCAACAGCGATGTGTCCTTCTGAGCGGCGGCTTCGAGTGCCGACGCGAGATGTGCGTTCGCGATTTTCGCGGTGCCGTCGCCGCGCGACGGGTCACCCGCCAGACTGTTCGGGGCGCGCTCATGACCGGTGATGGGTTGCGGCGTTGCGGTGCCGTCGGGCGCAGCGGCCTGACGGTGGCCGAGACCCAGCGCGCGGAGCACGTGCGTAGCCATTGCCGGCGGGGCCGCGTCGTCTACGGGTGCAGCAACTGCGACCTGTGCGATCGCCGCCGCATCGCCGTCTTTCTTCACGGCGCGAGGATCGACGGTGGGCAACTGTACCGGTGCATCGACATCGGGCGCCGCCGGGTC
>CAZLDA010000100.1:3315-9541 GCA_964557875.1 uncultured Pseudomonadales bacterium
CGCCTGCATTCCCGGCGTCCTTTTCGGCGACGTTTGGAGTCGCAGCAGCGTCGACTCCCGCGCCGCTGTTCGCGTCCGCCTCGCCCTTCGGCGGCTCGTTCGTCAACGATTTGTTACCGTTGCCCTGATACTGCGACATCACATTGGCAAACGCGGGATCCGCGGCATCGTCACCGACGGCCGGATCGAGGGGTGCCGGGGATCGCACGGGACTATCGAGCAACGCGGTTACATTCATGAAGGGCTCGCGAGTTTGTTGTTGGTTCGATCGAGTCGATGAATGGAGCAAGATCGATGCCACCGGTGTGCCCGGCCGATCAATCCATGGATAATCGCGCGGGGCCCATCAGAGCCCTCCACCCAATCTCTTCCGGAACGCGGAGCGTGTGAATGAGTGAACCCGTTCGGGAACCCGTTCAGGAACCCGTTGGACGTGCCGGTGCAGCCACCGAAGCGGCGGGCAAGCGTTGGCAACGCCGCTACACGCTCGTTGCGCTGGGTTTCACTGCCACGTTCATCTGCTACATCGACAGGGTCAACATCTCGGTCGCCATCATTCCGATGTCGGCCGATCTCGGCTGGTCGGCAACGACGCAAGGCACGGTGCTGTCGTCGTTCTTCGTCGGATATCTGCTTACACAGATCGCCGGCGGCTGGCTGTCGGATCGTTTCGGCGGCAAGGTGGTGCTCGCGGGCGGCGTTCTGCTGTGGTCGCTCTTCACGATGCTGACGCCGCCGGCTGCGGCGCTCGGTTTCACCGTGCTGCTCATCGCGCGCATCGGCATGGGCATGGGCGAAGGAGTGAACTTCCCTGCCCTTTACACGATGCACGCGCGCTGGATTCCGACGGACGAACGCGCCCGGTCGATGGCGCTGAACAACAGCGGCATTCCTCTCGGCACGGTATTCGCCCTGGTGGTTACGCCGATCGTCGTTGCGCAGCTCGGCTGGCAGTGGGCTTTCTATCTGTTCGGCGCTGTCGGCATCGTCTGGTTCGCCGTGTGGCAAAGAGCAACGGCCGCATCACCGGCAGAGCACCCGCGCATCAGCTCTGCGGAACTCGAATACATCCGCGCGCATTCGGCACCGGCAGGAGAACCCGGCACCGCGCCGCCGATATCCACGTTCCTGAAGCACCCGGCCGTGTGGGCGATCATGGTGGCGCACTTCTGCAACAACTGGTCGCTGTACATGCTGCTGACGTGGCTGCCGACGTTCGTCAACAAAGGACTCGGCGTGAACTTCGCGTCGGTGGGTGTGTTCACGATGTTTCCCCACATCGCCTACTTCATCTTCCTGAACGTCGCGGGCAACGTCGCCGACCGGTTGATCCGCGGCGGCATGGAAGTCGGTCGCGTACGGAAGCTGATGCAAACGATCGGGTTCGGGGGCGTCGCAACTGCGCTGTTGATCGTGGGCCACGTAGACCGTGCACCGATGGCCATCGCGATCATGACGCTGGGCAACGGCATCTTCGCGTTCACCGCCGGCGGATTCTTCGTCAATCACATGGACATCGCGCCGCGCTCGGCCGGCACGCTGATGGGCATCACGAACACCATCGCCACCATTCCCGGCATCATCGGCGTTTACGTCAGCGGCCTGATCCTCGACGCCACCGGCTCGTGGGCGTTCGTGTTCAATGTAGCGGCCGGCATTGCGCTGTTCGGCCTCGTCTTCTATCTGATCTTCGGCAGCGGCAAGCGCGTGTTTGATTGACCGCGTGCGAGCGGGCTAGAGTGCCGCACCGCCCCATTTTTCGAGACCGAGGCTTCGAGACCGAAAGCTTCGAGACCGAGGGGCTTCAACACCGGGGGAACCATGTCTGAGATTGCCGCGCTACCGGCGTTTCAACCGCTCGTCGTCATCAGCGTGCTGCTGGCCATCAAGATGGCTGCCGTCGCGTTCGTAACCGCGAAAGCACGCTTCGATTCGAAGGTGGTACTGAATCCCGAAGACGCGCCCGTGAACCCCGGCGCACAGGCGCGAAGCGAGGAAGCGGAAAGCACGCTGCGTGTAAAACGTGCGCACCTGAACGACGTCGAGAACATTCCGGTGTTCATGTTCCTCGCGCTGCTGTTCACGCTCACCGGATGTTCGGCGATGGCCGGCTGGATGTACTTCGGCGTCTACTTCGCGGCGCGTACGCTACACACAATCTTCTATCTGCGGGCCGTTCAACCGTGGCGAACCGCCGCATTCGCCATCGGGCAGCTCACCCTGCTCGGCATCATGGTTCAGCTCACGATGCGGGTGTTGTGATGCCGGTGTGTGAGGGTCAGCCTCGGCGGTCGCGCGGGCCGAGAAAGAACCACAGAATCAAACCGACCAGCGGCAACAGCACTACCAGCAGCGTCCACAGCAGTTTTTTCCCGTTCGACTCGGAGCTCTGAAAGATGTTGATGATGGCCCAGATGTCGCCGGCCAGTATCAAAAGCCCCAACAGGCCGTTGTATCCCGTGAACATGCCGCTGTCCCCTTTTTTTCGGAAAGTTGTCGGTGAGCGGGCAGTGTATCCGAACGACAGGAGCATGAAACATGACGCGTAAACCGGTCGGAGCGCTTTCGCATCTGTGGCGATTCCCGGTGAAGTCGATGCTTGGCGAGAAAATCGACGAAGCTGCCGTTACGACGCGGGGATTGCTCGGCGATCGCGGTTACGCGCTGATCGAAACCGGCACCGGTAAAGTCGTTAGCGCGAAGAACGTGAAGGCCTATCCGGAGATGTTCGCATGTCGCGCCGCATACCTGGCCGCACCGAAACCCGGCGAAGCGTTGCCGCCGGTACGCGTCACGTTTCCCGACGGCACGTCGGTAACCAGCGACTCGGGCAACGTCGATGCGGCGCTTTCGAAGTTCTTCAAACGCGACGTGCGGCTCGCGCCGACCGCACCCGACGATTTCACCATCGATGAGTATCACCCCGACATCGAGAAGGACGACCTCGGACCCGCGATCGAAGCAAAACTCGGATCCGCGCTGTTCGCGCGCGTGGGCGTCCCCTCACCGGTTCCGGTAGGCGCGTTCTTCGACGCGTTCCCGCTCTCGGTGCTGACAACCGCCACGCTCGAACGTTTGAACTCACTGCGCCCGCAAAGCGTGTTCGATGAACGCCGGTTCCGCATGAACGTGATCGTGCGCGCGAGCGAGTCGGGTTTTGTAGAGAACGACTGGATAAACAAAACGATCACCATCGGCAACGACGTTCGATTGCACATCACCATGCCCGACCCGCGCTGCGTAATGACCACGCTCGCGCAAGGCGATCTGCCGCGCGACATCGAAGTGTTGCGAACGCTCACGCAGCACAACCGAATCCCTGTCGCCGGGCTCGGCGATTCGCCGTGCGCCGGCGTGTATGCGGTGATCACGTCGGCGGGAACCATACGCAAGGGCGACGCGGTTTCGATCTCGATATGATCGAACGCGCGGGCGTCGGCTTTGGTGGCATCGCGTTCGCGGCACGGCGTGGTGTTGAGCGTGCCGGCGTTTTCATTCGCGACGGTGTGCGCATGGCTTACACTGCGGCGGCGAACAGCGAGCGAGGCGCCTGATGTCCGAATGCTGCAACGACAAAGCCTGTGAAATCGAAGCGCTGAAAGCGAAGCAATCGTCGACGCTGAAAGCGGTGCTCGGGATCAACGCAACGATGTTCGGTGTGGAACTGGCCGCCGGCATAGCGGCAGGCTCCGTTGCATTGATCGCCGACTCGCTCGACATGCTCGGCGACGCGCTCGTCTACGGCTTCAGTCTGTACGCGGTAACGCGCGGTGCGCGCGCGAAGGCGCTGTCCGCGCTGCTGAAGGGCGGCATCATGGCGACGTTCGGCTTGATGGTGTTGTTGCAGGCGATGCACAAGTCGCTGCATCCGGAAACGCCCGTGGTCGAAATGATCGGTGCAATCGGTCTTTTGGCACTGGTCGCCAACGGTTCGTGTCTTGCGCTGCTGTGGCGCCACCGCGGGGACGACATCAACATGCACTCCGTGTGGCTCTGCTCGCGCAACGACATCATCGCCAACGTATCGGTGCTGTTCGCGGCTGTCGGTGTCTGGCAGCTCGGTTCGGCCTGGCCCGATATCCTCGTTGGTGCGGCGCTGGCCGCTTTGTTCTTCCGATCGTCGATCCACGTCGTTCGCGACGCGCTGCGGGAATTGCGCGCGATTCGGCCCGCTGCTTCCGCCGCGGCACTCGCGCTCGCCGTTCCGATTAAAGCGCCTCAGTCGCATTCTCGATCGCAGTGAAATGAAGATTCTCGTTACCGGCAGCGCCGGCCATCTCGGTGAGGCGCTCGTACGCACGCTGCGTTCAACCGATCACACCGTCATCGGCCTCGACATCACCGCCTCGCCGTTCACCAACGTCGTCGGCTCCATCGCCGATCGCGGCGTTGTCGATCGGGTGATGCGCGGTGTCGACGCCGTGTTGCACACCGCGACGCTACACAAGCCCCATGTCGCAACGCACCCTGCGCAGGCATTCGTCGACACGAACGTCACCGGTACGCTGGCGCTGCTCGAAGCGGCCGTAGCCGAACGCGTGCGCGCCTTCGTGTTCACCAGCACGACCAGCGCTTTCGGCGACGCACTGGTGCCGTCGGCCGGTGAACCGGCTGCATGGATCACCGAATCCACCATCCCGATACCGAAGAACATCTACGGCGTTACGAAGACCGCCGCCGAAGACGTGTGCGCGCTGTTTCATCGCGACCATCGTATGCCGTGTCTGATTCTGCGCACGTCGCGGTTCTTTCCCGAAGACGACGACCACGCGCAAACGCGCGACGCGTACGATGCCCTGAACCTCAAGGTTAACGAGTATCTCTATCGGCGCGTCGACATCGAAGACGCCGTGAGCGCGCACCTGCTTGCGCTCGAACGTGCGCCGACGATCGGCTTCGGCCGCTACATCATCAGTGCAACGACGCCGTTCCAACGGGAAGATACGGCCGCGTTGCGCGCGGACGCTCCTCGCGTGCTGGCAATGCGGGTGCCTGGCTACGAAGCCGAGTACCGAAGACGCGGCTGGCGCATGTTCCCGGGCCTCGATCGCGTGTACGTCAACGCACGCGCGCGCGCCGAACTCGGCTGGCAACCGCGTTACGACTTCGAGTACATCCTTACGCGATTGCGCGCCGGCGAAGATCCGCGCAGTCCACTGGCGGTTGCGGTGGGCTACAAGGGCTATCACCCGCAACGTTGAACCGCTGACACCTGCCTAATCCTCGTGTAGCGCCGCGAACCGTTCCCCCAGGAAATCGATCAATGCGCGCACGGACGGCAGCAGCCCCCGGCGCGATGCAAACACGGCGTGGATGATCTCGCGACGCGGCGCCCAGCCGGGCAACAGTCTCACGAGTTCGCCTCGGACGATCTCGCCCCCCAACATCATCGTTGGCAATTGCACGACGCCCACACCCGCCAGTGCCGCAGCGCGCAACGCGGGCA
The DNA here is from genome assembly GCA_964557875.1 of uncultured Pseudomonadales bacterium. Taxonomy (GTDB): domain Bacteria; phylum Pseudomonadota; class Gammaproteobacteria; order Pseudomonadales; family Azotimanducaceae; genus DATJGR01. Next base: position 8,762 of record CAZLDA010000100.1, read on the forward strand.
TGCTGCCGGTTACGAATCGGGGCCGATGGTGAATGATCGCAGACGCCTCGTCGGGCCCGAGCAGGTGCCATGTGTGGTCGTCCTGAGCGGCGCCCAGGTCGAGACTCGGGAATCGCGACAGATCGGCCGGTACGCTCGGCGCGCCCAACCGTGCGAGCAACGCGGGACTCGCGACCAGACACTGACTACGATCTGCCAGCGTGCGCAGCACCAGATCGCTGTCGTCTAGCGGCGGCGGCCGCACTCGAATCGCCACATCGACACCTTCGCCGACCACGTCGACACGACGGTTGGTGGCTTCGAGATGTACTTCCACGCGTGGATACGTCGCCATGAAGGCCGCGATCATTTCACCGACGCGCACATCGAGCAGCGCCACCGGGCATGTCAGCCGGACCACGCCGCAGGGTTCTGCGCGAGTCTGGTCGATCGCGTCCTGCGCCGATTGCGCCTCCACCAGCATCGCCTTGCAGTGCGTGTAGTAGTTCTGACCGATTTCGGTGACGGTGAAGCGGCGCGTGGAGCGCTGGATCAGGCGCACGCCGAGGCGGTCCTCGAGCATGGCGACGCGCCGGCTCAACTTCGACTTCGGGATGCCCAACGCGCGCCCCGCTGACGCAAAGCCGCCGTGATCGACCACCGCGGCGAAGTAGTAGAGGTCATTCAGGTCTTGCAACGGTCATCGTTCCAGATACGGAACGCTGAGGATAATTTCTGAGGTCTACCGGCGCCATCGTCGCGCACATATGTTTGCTCTCAACCGGTCGGCACCGCTTCAGG
>CAZLDA010000101.1:0-9497 GCA_964557875.1 uncultured Pseudomonadales bacterium
GCGTCGCCACTGTGGATGGGCGAACGTTTCGGCAACGTCTATCCGGTCATACCGGGACTGCGCGATCCGAACACACCGATGCCGAGCTTTGCCGACTTTCTGTACGGAGGCGTGCGCAGAGTGCCGCGCGGACCGCTTCCATCGATGAGCCCGCTGGAGGTCTGGCGCAAGCGAGTGGACACCGGTTTGCGCGCGACGTGGCTGGGTCACTCCACCGTGCTGATCGAGATCGACGGACTGCGCGTGCTAACGGATCCGGTATGGGGGCCGCGCGCATCACCGACGCGATTTGCCGGACCGAAGCGATTTCAGCCAGTGCCGGTGCCGCTGCGTTCTCTGCCGCCGATCGATCTGGTCATCGTGTCGCACGATCACTACGACCACCTCGACTATCCGACGATTCGCGAACTGGCGAAAAGCGACGTTCCGTTCGTGACGTCGCTCGGTGTCGGTGCGCATCTCGAAGCGTGGGGTGTGCGGCCCGAGCGAATCGTCGAGCTCGACTGGTGGGAATCGTATCGATTGCCCAATGCTGACCTCTCGGTGACTGCTGCGCCTTCGCAACACTTCTCGGGTCGCGGTATGAAAGACCGCAACACTACGCTGTGGTCGTCGATGGTGATTCGCACCGAACGACACGCGGTGTTCTTCGGCGGCGACGGCGGCCTCACCAACGAGTATCAGGTGGTGCGCGAGCGGCTCGGCCCGTTCGACCTGGTGATGCTCGAGGTCGGGGCGTTTCATCCCGCGTGGGGCGACATCCACCTGGGACCTGCGAATGCACTGAAAGCACTGGCGCTGCTCGGCGGCGGCCCATTCCTGCCGGTGCACTGGGGAACGTTCTGCCTCGCGATGCACGCGTGGGATCAGCCGGCGGAGGAGTTGCTCGAGTTGGCGCCGAAAGCAGGAACGCACTTGCTGATGCCGAGAATCGGCGAAGCGGTGGAGCCGATGCATGTGGAACGCGCGACTGCGTGGTGGCGCAGTACGGAGAAGCGTGTCGACAAGGTTGTGCCGGCGCCTGAGCCGGTGGCTGCAAGCGGTGGCGAACTGCCGAAGGCGATGCCTTGGCCGATTGACTGAAGGGAGTTCGGACAGAGGCAGTGAGCCGCGTACCGCTACTTTCGGATCGGTGCCCTGAGATTGTGCGCACGGATTGACGGAGCGCAGCCCCTGACAATCACGTCATGAAACGTTGGGTCTTCTTTGCGGGTGCCGTTGCTGCCGTGTGGCTGTGGTCGCACACGCGTGGCGGCGTTGTGGCGACGACACTGGCCGACGGCGCGCTCGAATACCCCGGATATCACTTCACCGCGCTCGAGGACTACACGATGGACGCGCGCGTGCTGTCGCGGCACGACTATCGCGACGATCGTGAAGCAGCGCTTGCGCCGACGGACCTGGCGCTCGGCTGGGGACCAATGGCTGATCAGACTGTTCTGGCCGACATCGACATTTCGCAGAACCACCGCTGGTACTTCTGGCGCGCCTCGAAACTGCCGATTCCCGCGCGCGAGATCGAAGAACACAGCGCCAACGTGCACGTGATTGCCGCGTCGGCGGAAGCGGCGAGGGCGCTCGCGAACGTGAAGGTCAGCGATCGCGTGCGAGTCGTCGGCAAGCTGGTGGAAGTGCGCGCCGACGACGGTTGGCGTTGGCGCAGTTCGTTGTCACGCACCGATACGGGTGCCAGTTCCTGCGAACTGTTGTGGCTGGAACGCCTCGAGGTGCTGTAACAGCCGTTTCGGAGTGAGGAGTCGCGTCAGCCGCCTGGCGCGAGAACAACCACGATTGGACCATCGCCCCAATCAATGCATCAGGCGTGCGCTGCGAACTCCGACACCGGATCGCCTGCAATTCGCGCGTGATACATCACCCGTGGCTGATGCATGTCCCACGGACACGCCCGATGCATCAGCGAGCGGTTGTCCCACACCACTGCGTCACCCGGTGACCACTTGTGGTGATACACGCGCGGCGGACGGCAGGCGAACTCCGCGAGCTCGTCGAGCAGCTTCTCGGACTCGTTAGCATCCAGACCCGGAATGCCGAAGGCGTGGCGCCCCACCATCAACGCGCGGCGGCCGGTTTCCGGATGCACCTTCACCAGCGGTCGCAACGGCGCTTCCTTCACGGTGGAGCCGTAGCCGCCGTAGTCCGCACCGCCGTTGGATGCGAGCCCGGCCTTTGCCTGGCTGTATTTCACCGAGTGGTACGCGCGCAGGTTCTCGATGCGAGCCCTCATCTGCGGCGTGAGCGCGTCGTACGCGGCGCACATGTCGGCCCAGCCCGTTTCGCCCCCGGTGGGTGGAACCACGTGTGCGGTGAACACCGCGCCTTTTGCCTGCACCGGCATGTAGGTGCTGTCGCAGTGCCAGCCCATGTTGCCCTTCAGCACCTTCACGACTTCGTCGTTGGTTTCGTCGCTGCGCACGCTACCGTCGGCGCGTACGTTGCTGAGCGGCGCGAGGCCGAATTCGAGCGGGCCGAAGCGCTTGGCGAACGTCACCTGTTCGTCGTTGGTGAGGTGTTGGGCCGGGAAAACGAGCAATCCGTATCGCAACCACACCTGATAGAGCCGGGAGAAGGCCGCATCGTCGATCGTTGCGAGTTTGAGGCCGGTGACGGTTGCGCCGAACGTGGCGTCAAGCGGCGTTACATGGAACGATTCGAGCTGGTTCATGTGCGTCTCCTGGCGCGACTACGCATCGTAACGCAGCGCGGTATCTACCGCGAAAGATGGGTGAGCAGCACGTTGCGCATCTGCGCGCGATACGTCGTTGCCGCCGAGCCGAATGCACGAATCGTCTGCTTCGCACCGATCATCAGCTTCATGCCGTCGGGCAATATCGTCTCCTCGATCTGCACCGCAACGAACGGCTTGTCGAGATCTGAAACGAAATTCACTTCATTGATGCAGTGATTCGAGTGCACCGAAGTGGGCGATACGAAAAACAGGAACAGCGACGCTTGCCTGATCCGCGCGGCGAGTTCGTCGCTCCAGCGCGACCCCGCTGGAATGCCTTCGTCGTACCACACGTTGATGCCTTGCCGCGTGAGCCATGCGATGTCGCCGAGCACCACGTCGGCATCGTCGTGCGCGTAACAGACGTGAACGTAAGGTTCGTTGCCCGTGTAGGCAGGCGGACGGTCGTGATGTGCCCGGCCCAGTTCGGGATCGCGCCACGCGCGACCGTTGCCGATCACGTTCGCGCGGTCGGTGCGGTCCGCATAGCCTGAGTTCAGCGAAGAGATGTAGCCCGACAGCACCGAGCGTACGAGATAGTGGTGCGACGACGGCAACGCTCGTGCAGTGCCGAAGGCGTATTCGCCCGGCGTTAGGAAGCGTTGTACCTGTTCGCCAGACAGCGGATCCGTGTTTACAAGACCGAGCAATCCTGTTTCGAACAGCGCAGCGAACGCTTCGAGCCCGGTCGCGCCGCCCAGGTGGCCCGGCACTTCGTCGTAACGCGCGGCAAGCGACTCGACCACCTCGCGCGTCAGCACGTTCGCAGGGATGGTTGCCAACAGGCCCGCCAGGTCGACATCGCCGAGGTGCGGCGCAATTTCGTTCAGATACTCCTGCACGATCTCCGTCGCAGCCTCGTTCACCGCGCGTTTGAATTCGCGTTCGTTCGCGCGCTCGGCCGGTTCGATCGCGGCAAGCTTCTGGCCCACCGTCATGAGGTCTCGCGGCCGCAACAACGTGTGTCGCTCGATGTAGTCGAAGGCGTCTTCCTCGATGCCGGTGAAGGTGTGCGTGGTCGACGTGCGGCCGAGAAACGCGGCGACCGGGTCATCCGCGAGTTTGTCCTGCAGCACGAGATTGGTTTTGCGTTCGCGCTGCACGTTGTTGGCGAAGATCTGCTTGAGGCTTGCCTCACTGTATGACGCGTCGATCGCGCTGCCGCGATACTGCTGCACCATCGGGCTTGCCGCGGCCAGCCGGTTGAACGCTTCTTTGCGCACCGAGGCGTACACCTTCAAGTGTTTGGTGATGCGCCGCAGCTGATAAGCGACTTCCACCAGCGACATCTGCGCCAGAAACCAGACGTCAGGTGACAACTCGCCAGAAAAACTGGCGCGCCACGCGGGTGTGTGAATGTGCTTGTTGAAGTACTCGTCGACGCTGTCGATGAACACCGCCACGGGCCGCTTCAGCGCGCGCAGCAGCGGAATCAGCACGGTGTTCGTTTCCTGGGCGCAGCGGTGTACGTCGCGCGGCGAATAATCGAGCAACACCACGAAGTGGTCGAACACGCTGCGCAGTTGTGCGTTGCGCAGCAGCCGCGAAAAACGCTGCGACACGTCGAGGTCGTCCGGAAGGCCGGAGTTCTTCAACACCGCACACGCGATCGACGTGATCCACACGCGGCTCCACGGTTCGATATCCGCCTCGTAGATGCCGAGCAGTTCGCGGCTGAAGATCTTGTTGCCCACCGGTTTGTCGAGCAGCGCGTCGTGCGGCAGACACAGGTAGCCGAGTTCCTGGCAGCGAATGCGTTTCGCCTTCAGCAGCAGCGTCTTACCGAAGCCCTTGGTGCCGACGACGATGAATTTGTCGTCGCGGTTCGCGTCGAGGAAATTCTCGATCCAAACGGTTTTGTGAAGGAGCTCGCCGTCGAAGTCGTCGGCAATCTGGATGTCGTCGGCGTCTATTGTCCAGGAACGCATCGGATCAAACGCGACCGGTGTGCGGATTGCCGGCGACGAGCTCGCCGCGTTCCCAACGACCGAATCCGGGCGTGGGCCACAATGGGCCGATCAGCAGGCGCGCATCTGCGATGGTTCTCTGCAGCAACGCCCAGGCGGCGGGCGGATCTTCCTGCAGCATGGCGCACTCACCGCTGACGATATGCAGTGGCGACACGGCCAGATGCCCGAGGAACGTCGCGACGGGAGCGTTGCTCGAACCGAAATGCAGAAGCGAATGGCCGGGACCGTGTGCACCGCGCACGTCCGCCGAAAGACCCGGCACGATCTGCTCGTGATCGACGTAGGTGTCGACGATGCCGAGATCGATCAGCGCGTGCCACGCTTCGCTTTGAGCGTCGTCGCCTTTCGGCGCAGCGAGGAACTGACTCAACTCGACATCGCTCATCAAGATCCGCGCGTTCGGGAAGAAGGGTGTCCACGTTCCAGCTGCGTCGCGGTGCGCCGCCATACCGGCGCCATCGATGTGGGTCATGACGAGAAGCGTCACCGATTCACGCGCAAAACCCGCTTCCGCGAGCGTTTGGGCGATTGCGGTCTGATGGTGTTGTTCCGCTTCGCGGTTTACGCGCAACACGCCATCGGCCGCCTGAAACGGGTCGAACGCGATGCGTTGCTTACCGACGTCTGCAAACCACACCGCAGCGCCGATCCGAACTTTCTCGCCGTCGGTCCACAACGGCGAACGCCACGGTGCGCGGGCGAGATCATGCGCGCTAAGTCCGACGAACTCAGCGGGAATCGCGACGTCGGTGTAGCCGACACGCGTCAACGTTGCACCGTCGAGCAGCAGCGTCTGAATGTTCACGCGAATGGTCCCCAATGGGTTCCTGTTGATGCGGTGGCGCCGCGATGAGGGCAGCAAAGATATCACGCGGGTCAAGAGGCGGTGCGTCGGGGGCGGCGGCGAGAGCGCGCGGGTCTACGGCCAAAACACGAACATGGCCCGAATCAATTCGAGCGTCGCGATGCGTCCGCTTGCGCAATAGATGACTCGGATGACCGGCGTGGTCGATTTATTCGAGCGACTGGTTCATCAATGTGGGGCGGTGATGAGAAGAGCGCCCGCATGTAGGAGATGTCGCGCCGGTGGGGTCGTTGCCGGCGGCGGCGGATGGCAGAGATTGGACCATCGCCCCAATCAAAACGCGGCCGAAAGCCAAGCACGTGGAAGGCGCATTCAGTCTTGAGCGGCCCACGCGATTCGGGCCGGCTCACGACACTCTACGAGTTGATCTCCTGCAACGAGCGCCCGCATTGAATTGGGCGATGGTGCAAATGCGGTGAATCACGCACCAGCCGACGCGACACCCGATGCGCTAGTACAACGGCGTGAAGCCGAACACCCAGGGCGTGTCGGTGTCGACGCTGATCCGCACGGCCTTCACGTCCGGCGCACCGAACACTTCCACTCGTGTGATGTTGTCGTATTTCGGCGCTGTAACTTCGCCGGTTGTTACACGAAACGGCTTGTCCACCACGAACTCGTGGAAGTCGCCGTGAACGAGCAGCACGGGTTTGCCGAACTCCGCGCCGTAGTCGCGAATGGCGCGAGCAATCCAGAAGAACGGGCCTTCTTCACCGCTGCGGATCGGCTGGCCGAACTCCTCGTTGCCTTCGCCTTCTACGAACAATTGCGTCTGCATGGCGATCACCACCGCCTTCGCGTTGGCGGCGTTCGCGTCCGCGAACGCGGATTGAATCCACGCGATGTTGGCCTGGTTGCGATGCGCGGCTTCAGCGGCGAGTGAAGTATCGTTGATGAAGAAGTTGTTCTGCGATCCCGGTGCATGCACCGTTGCGAACTGCACACCATGGTGCGTCCACTTTGCGTTCTCGACGACGTCTTTGAACTCCGAAACGTCCGCCTGACGAACCACTACGATCGGCTTTTTTCCCAACGACTTTGCTTGGGCGAAGAAGATCCGGCGCACGTCGCCGAGTCGCGCGATGACGTCGTCGTAGCCCTTGCGCGTGTAGAGCGCGTCGAACGAACGCAGCGGGGCCAGCAGTTTCAGATCGTCAGGCGTTGCCTTGCCGCGCATGTAGCGGCCATATGCATCGAGCACAGCGGGCTGGCGGCAATCGACCCACTCGTTATCGCCCGGTGTGTAAATCACGGCGCCGGCAAAGCGCTGAAAAGTCGCCAGCGACTTTTCGTATTCCTCAACAGTGCAGGGCTTGGCGCCCCAGATGTCGCCGACATGAATCGAAAAGGCCGGTTTCGCTGCGTTGATCTTGTCGATCAGCGCGTCGTAGATCGGTGCGTCTTCCGGCAACCGATAGGCGGTGTCACCGAGCGCCACGAAGTCGAACTTGTCGGCGTGTGCAGCACCGGCGGACAGGAGCAACGCAAGAGTGATCACGATGGGGCGAAGCATCTCGGGACTCCGTGCGGAAATGGCGCGCCATCCTAGCGTCGCGGTAGCGCTGCTACCATTCCACGCGACCGTGTGTGTCGCGTGCATCCAGTAGCTGGGCGGGTGCTGCGACGACGATTGCAGTTGCCGCGAGCGCAATCACGGCGAACAACAGGACGCGCTCGTAGTGACTGTCGCCGAGAATGGTCGCAGCGATGGCCGGGCCGGTTGCGAGGCCGAGGCTGTTGATGAAACCGCCGAGCGCGGCCATCTGGCCGGAGTTGTCCATCTCGGCTACGACACCGAGCAGATACGGGATGGTCAGGCTGAACCCAATCGCGAAACCGATGTTTGCCACGAGGTAGGCGAGTTCTCCCGGCAGGAAGAACAGCGCGACGACGGCTGACGTCAGCAGCGCGCCAGTCGCGGCCGGGCGCAGTCGTCCGCTGCGGGTCCACCACCACGCAACGAATGCGGCGGCCGGGCCACCCACCCACAACCTGATCGCCGCCGCGCGCCCGATGACTTCCGCGGTGAGTTCGTGGCGTTCGCCGAACTCGATCACGTACGCGAACGTGGCCATCTGGCCTGCCTGATAGACGAACAGCGCCGCGCAGCCGAGCGCGATGGCCATCCACGGCCCGCGCCGCACCGTAGTCAAGTCGGCAGCAGCGCGTCCCGTCGGTACCGGATAGCGATCGAGCGAAGGCAACAGCACGAGGCCGAGTGCGGTGAACGCGCATCAACGCGCAGCCGGCGATACCGTGCAGAAAGCGCGCGGTGTGCAAGCCCCGATTGGCGAGGAAGGTTGCTTAGATGCGGGTTGGTGCAACGAAGCACAGACGGTCCGGTTCGCCCGAGGCATCGTGCCCGATGCGCTGCGTTGCCGTCGGTCCAATGGCGGGCACAACGGTCGCCTGGCCGGCACCTTGATTGGTACCATGCGGACCTGAAAGGGATATCGGCCGCCAGCGATGTGGCCCAGAGAATCGGGAGGACTTACGCCGTATGGGTTCGAACGCAAACCCCGTACCGTTACCTGTTGAAACGCCGGTCGTTTTTGAGTTGACGCTGTCCCCTGCGGGTAGCGGCGGGGCGGATACGCGCCGGAGAAAGACATTCGTGCTGGATCGAACGCTGCGCATCGGCGCCGACCCCGCAAATCACATTGTGGTCGATGGCGAAGGCGTTGGCGCTTTCCACGCGCGCTTCTTTCCCGGCGCCGTCGCGCCACTGATCGTTCTCAGCGGCAGCAGCGCTTCAATCAACGGATTGGAGGTGCGCGGAAGTGCGGGACTCGTGAGCGGCGACGTGTTGTCGATCGGCCGATACGAGCTGAGGGTTTCCGTTCGGGGCGCGCAGAACGATCGCAGCGCCTCTTCTGCCGTGAAGTGGCAACTCGTTCTGGACGACGACGTGGCGAGCGTTCAGGTTGCCGCGGATGTGGTGATTGGCAGTGAGGCAGGCTGCGGACTTCACCTGCAGGACGATGACGTCACGCCGCGTCATGCGCAGCTGGTGTTACGCGGCGCGGCACTCTGGGTTCGCGATTTGTCCGGTGGAGCGACATTTGTCAACGAGCAGCCGGTCAACGGCGCACGCCCACTCGAGCCCGACGACCTGCTGCGGATTGGCCCGCACCGGTTCCGCGCAGTTCGACAGGCTGTGTCCATGGCTGTGCCCGTGACCGCAAAAGCACCTGCGCATCCGTCGGTCGATCTGCCGCCGAAAGTCGCTACTGCGCATCCGTCGGTCGATCTGCCGCCCAAAGTGGCTACTACTACGCATCCGTCTGTCGATCCGCCACCCAAAGTCGCAACTGCGCAGATCATCGGAGAGGCTCCGCCACCCGTTCCAAAGAAGCCGCCGCCACCCGTTCCAAAGAAGCCGCCGGCACGCGTCACCGAGTTGACGTGGGAAGAAGAGGATCTGGAGGTGCCGGTCGCTCCGCTGCACTTTGAACTGGTTGAGCCGGAACGGGTTGAGCCGGAGGTGGTGCGGGTGGTTCGCCGGGCGACTCCGCCGCGCGTGCCTCCTGCGGCCGAGGCACCGGTCGCGGCCGCGGAGCGTCGGCTGGTCTCGCCGCGGGTCGAAGCGCGGGTGTCCCGAAAATCGAGTTCGCGGCCGCGCTCACCAAAGCGATCCGTCGGTCGAACAGCGCTCTGGCGCATCGCCCTGCTGGTTGTGATGACGCTGGCGTGGGCGCTCGCGATACGACCGCCCGCGTACGACGCGGTCGTCGATCGGGTTTTCGGGGGATGGACAGCCGCCGAGGCGTTCGATCGAGCGGAAGCTGAAGTTCACCGCCTGCAGAGCGTTATCGCCGATCGTTTTGTCGAGTACCGCGACACGCTCAAATCACAAACTGCCACGCCGGCAATCGATCCCCCTGCGCATGATGAACCGACGCCGGTCAGCACTTCG
>CAZLDA010000102.1:0-9432 GCA_964557875.1 uncultured Pseudomonadales bacterium
GCACCACTTCGGCCATACCGTCTGGCGCGTGATAGATGTCGCCGAAGCGGCGCGAGAACGGCTGGTCCCCTTGCCAACTCAGCTGCGCCGGAATCAAAGGCTCGCCGGGAGGTGTGTTCTTGTCGGTCACCGTTCAACCGGACGCGCGGGATCGCGGATCCACTCGCTGAACGAACCCGCGTACAAAGTCGCCTCCGGCAGTCCGGCATAACGCATCGCGAGGATGTTGTGACAAGCGGTGACGCCCGACCCGCAGTAGCAGACCAGTTCCTTGTCGGCGTTCCAGCCGGCTTCGAAGCGCCGGCGCAGCAACTCCGGTGACGCGAAGCGGCCGTCGCTACCCAGGTTGCCTTCGAACGGCAGGCAGCGCGCGCCGGGAATGTGGCCGGCCACGGGATCGATCGGTTCTACCTCGCCGCGAAAACGGGCTTCTGCGCGTGCGTCCACCAGATCCAGGGTGGCGCGGCGATCGATCATCTCCGCAACCGAGATGACTCGAGTCAGCGTCTCGCGAACAGGGAACTCGGTGGGGGTGCGATGCTCGGCGAGGCTATGCAGCGGATATCCCTCCGCCTGCCATGCTGCCAGACCGCCGTTCAACACGGCCACGGCGGGGTGACCGAGCCATCGAAACAGCCACCAGGCGCGTGCGGCGTAGGCGCCGTTGCCGGCGTCGTATGCGACCACTTGTGTGTGCGCGTCGACACCCCAACCTCCGAAAGTGGCGGCGAGAGCGCCGGCGTCGGGCAACGGATGCCGACCCGTCACGCCGGGAATCAGCGGGCCGGAGAGGTCCTTTGCGAGATCGGCAAACAGCGCGCCCGGAATGTGGCCGGACGCGTAGGCGGTGGATCCGGCGGTCGGATCGGTGAGCGATGCGCGGCAGTCGATCACGCACCAGGCCGGATCTTTCAGCCGTTCGAACAGAACTTTTGAGTCGATCAAACTGTCAAACATGGTGTTTATGAGTCAGTTCGTTAGTCAGGTCGTCAATCGGGCGACCGCTGTCAGCCTCTTCACATGATCCAGGTCTCAGCAGCGGGCGGCGACCCGCCGTGCAGGCCGGGCGGGTCCTTATACTACCCAGCCGGGCTTCCGGGCGCGGTGGCGTTTCAGGGTGGTAGTTGACACAATGCCGCCCACTGCGCGGTTCATGGACCGACCTTAAGGGAGTTAAACCGAGTGGATTTTTCATTTCTGTATAAGGGTTTCCTCGATGCGTCGTTCGGCACGATGGTGCTGTACACGCTCGTAATGACCCATATCACGATCGTTGCGGTCACGCTGTACCTGCACCGGTACTCGGCGCACCGCGCGCTTGAGCTGCATCCGGTTCTGAAGCACTTTTTCCGCTTCTGGCTGTGGCAGACCACCGGCATGCTGACGAAGGAATGGACCGCGGTTCACCGCAAGCACCATGTCCATTGCGAAACCGAAGAGGATCCGCACAGCCCGCAGATCTTCGGCCTGAAGAAGGTCCTCTGGGAGGGTGCCGAGCTGTACGGCGTTACCGCCGCAAAAGACGATGTGCTCGAGCGCTTCGGCAAGGGCACACCGGATGACTGGGTAGAACGCAACGTCTACAGCAAATTCAAGATCAGCGGCGTGGGCGCCATGATGGTGATCGACCTCGCGTTGTTCGGCGTCGCGGGCCTGACGATCTGGGCGATCCAGATGATCTGGATTCCGTTCTTTGCGGCCGGCGTCATCAACGGCGTGGGTCACTACTGGGGCTACCGCAACTTCGAATGCCCCGATGCCGCTCGCAACCTGGTGCCGTGGGGCATCCTGATCGGCGGCGAAGAGCTGCACAACAACCACCACACCTACCCGAACTCGGCGAAGTTCTCGGTGAAAGCGTGGGAGTTCGATCTGGGTTGGGTGTGGATCAGCCTGTTCAGACTGTTCGGTCTGGCGCGTCCGCTCAGCACCGGCCCGATCGTCGAGAAGGTCGAAGGCAAGGTGCTCGTCGACAAAGACACGTTGCTCGCGCTGCTCAACGACCGCTTCCGCGTGATGGCCAACTACGCCGAGCGGGTTGTGGCGCCGGCTGTCGAACACGAAGTGCAACGCGCCGATGCCGCGACGCGCGCCGTGTTGATGCGCGCGAAGACCCTGCTGACCCGCGAAGAGACGCTGGTAGACGAGGCGGGCCGCAAGGACATCACGCGTGCTGTCGACGGCAGCCCCGCGCTGAAGACCATCTACGAATTGAAGCAACGCCTGCAGAGCGTGTGGGCACGCCGAGGCGGCGACGCAGAAGTGCTGTTGAGCGACTTCAAACAGTGGTGCGTCGATGCCGAAGCAACCGGCATTCAGGCGCTGCGCGATTTCGTCACCGACCTCAAGTCGTACACGGTGCCGAAGCTGTCTCGCGCCTGACGCGCTCCTGGCGCGCTGTAGTTCCGAATGAAGAAGGGCCCGAAACGGGCCCTTTCTTTTTTGGCGTTCGAGATCCAGCTCGAAATCCAGCTCGCAATCCAGGCGGCTACATGCGCTCGACCGTGTCGATGCCGAGCAGCGAAAGCCCGCGTTTCATCGTTTCGGCAGTTCTGCGGCACAACAACAACCGGCTGGTTCTGACGTCGGCTTCGGCGTTCAACACCGGGCACTGTTCGTAGAACTGCATGTAACGCGCGGCCAGCTCATACAGGTAGCCACACAGATAGTGGGGCAGTGCATCGGCTGCCACGTCGTCGACGATTTCCTGGAACCGCGCGAGCGTGAGCGCCAGCGCCCGCTCGCTCGGAGCCTCGATCGAAACGCGCCCTTCGAGTTGTTCGGCCCACACCTGCCCGCGTCGAAACAAGCTGACGATCCGCGTGTATGCGTATTGCAGGTACGGCGCGGTGTTGCCGTCGAACGCGAGCATCGTGTCCCAATCGAATACGTAGTCGCTCGTGCGGTGTTTCGACAGATCCGCGTACTTCACGGCGCCGATTCCGACGGCGCGCGCAATGTTGCGGCGTTCACCTTCCGGCAGCGCGGCATTCTTGGCCGTGACCAGTTCGTATGCGCGCTGTTGTGCTTCTTCCAGAAGATCTACCAGTTTCACGAGGCCGCCATCGCGCGAACGGAATGGCCGCCCGTCCTTGCCCAACATGACGCCGAAGGGGTGATGTTCGAGCGAGGTGTTCGCGTCGGTGAAACCGGCGCGCCTCGCCACCGCAAATATCTGACGGAAGTGCAGGCTCTGTCGCGCGTCCACGAAATACAGCACTCGATCGGCGTGCAGCGTTCGAGATCTGTAGCGAACGGCCGCCAGATCGGTCGTCGAATACAGGTAACCGCCATCGGATTTCTGCACGATGACGGGTTGCGGCGTTCCGTCTTTGGCCTTGAATTCGTCGAGAAAGACGCACTTCGCGCCATCGGAAATCGTCAGCAGCCCCGCATCGTCGAGCGCACGAACTACGTCGGCGAGATCGGCGTTGTAGGCGCTTTCGGCGTGCACGTCCGAGCGCGTCAATGAAACACCGAGCAGCGTGTATACCGCCTCGCAATGGCTCATCGAGATGTCGATGAACCGATGCCACAGTGCGTTCGTCTTCGCATCGCCGGATTGCAGCGCAACGACTTGGGCGCGCGCCCGCTCAGCGAACGTCGGGTCCGCGTCGAAGCGCCGCTTCGCGGCCTGATAGAACTGTTCGAGGTCGGTCAGCACCTCGGAGGCGTTGCCCGTTTCTTCGAGGTATGCGAGCAACATTCCGAACTGCGTGCCCCAGTCGCCAACGTGGTTCTGGCGGATCACGCGATGACCGCAGTCGCTGAGCACGCGCACCACGGCGTCGCCGATGATGGTGCTGCGCAAATGGCCGACGTGCATTTCCTTCGCGAGATTCGGGGCGGAGTAATCGACCACCATCGTCTTCGGCGTAGCGACCGCGCTGAGCAGTGGGGTTGCGGGATCGGCCGCGTCCGCCAGCAGCGTGTTGCTCAGTCGAATGTTGATGAACCCGGGGCCGGCGATGTCGACGTGCTCTGCGATTCCGTCGAGGTCCAGCTTCGCAACCACCGCGGTGGCGAGTTCGCGCGGATTGCGGCCGATTCGTTTAGCGGCCTGCATTACACCATTGGCCTGATAGTCGCCGAACTCAGGGCGCGCGGCAGGTGTGATCACCGCAACGGCATCACTGACGCCAGCCGCGGTCATCGCCGTGCGGATCCGCTCGTCCAATAGTGCGCGCAGGTTGCGGCTCACGATTCGTTCACCACCGAAACGTGTTCGGCCTGCAGACCTTTATCATGCTGCGCGACTTTGAAACGCACGAGTTCGCCATCCTTCAGGCTGCGTCTTCCGGAGCCGTCGATGTTGCGGTGATGGACGAAGATCTCGCCGCCGTGGTCGCGAACGATGAAGCCGAAACCTTTCGTCCGGTTGAACCACTTCACGCGGCCGGTTTCGCGATCGTCATCGACATCGGTGTTTGAAGCGGTACTCACGCTTCCCGATTGCACACTGTCCTCGGCATCTGACTCGATGAGCAGGAAGATGCGATGCATGGCGAGACCGCCGATGAGGATGCCGATCACAGACAGCACGAGCAGCGCAAAGTACCGGCCCGCAAACAGGCGCGAATGCAGTTCGGTAACGACGGCGCCGACAAAGAGCGCCGTTGTCGCCGCGGCGAACAAGCGTGTCATGGTGATTTGCTGTCGACGCGCCGCGCCGAAATGATGACGACCGGTTGCAGCGGAACGTCGTCCATGTGGCTCACCGGGCCGGTCTCCACGCCCGCGATCGCCTTCACGATGTCCATTCCGGATGTGACCTTGCCGAACACCGCATAGCCGGGGCGACCAGCAACGTAGTCGAGGCTCTTGTTGTCGGCGACGTTGATGTAGAACTGTGCCGTCGCGGAATCGGGGTCGCCGGTTCGTGCCATTGCTACCGTGCCCACGGTGTTGCTCAGACCGTTCTTCGATTCGTTGGCAATCGGCGGATTGGTCTTGCGTTCGGTCATGTTCACGTCATATCCGCCGGCTTGAATCATGAAGCCGTCGATGACGCGGTGAAACGTCAGCCCGTCGTAGAAGTGTGCGTCGACATACTTCAGGAAGTTCGCCACGGTGACGGGCGCCTTGGTCTCGTCCAGTTCGATTTCTATCGCACCTTTCGACGTCTTCAGCAGAACGCGCTCGTGGGCTGCCGCTGCGAGCGGTAATCCCAGCAGTGCGACGAGCGTGCAGAGCAGGCCGATGCGCCAGCTCGTATTGATCGACGTTTTGATCAGCAGTGTCATGGTTTTAGTACTCCGATGTAGGCCGCCACCGCGGCAGCGAGGCCGACGCGCAACGCATCCCCGATCAGCGCGTGGCCGATTGAAACTTCCTGTACTTCTGCGATCTGGCGGAACAGCTGCAGGTTGACGAGATCGAGATCGTGGCCGGCGTTCACGCCGAGACCGATCGATGCGGCATGAGAGGCAGCGCGCGCGAACGTCGCGCAGCTTTGTTTTGCTTCGGCGCTGTTCACGCCGTGAGCGCTGACCGCCTCCGCAAAGGGGCCGGTGTAGAGTTCGATTCGTTCAACGCCGATTGCCGCCGCCCGATCGATCTGCTCGAGAACGGGATCCATGAACAGACTCACCCGGGCACCGCAGCTTTGATAACGCCTGATGCACGCGACCAGCCGGCTGGTGTCGCCGCTCAGGTCCCAACCGTGGTCGGACGTCAGCTGATTGTCTCCGTCCGGTACGAGCGTGCACTGGTGCGGCCGCGCCGAATCGATCAATGCGTCGAAGCCTGGGTAACCGTTGTCGCGTGCGCCGGCAAACGGATTGCCTTCGATGTTGAACTCGATGCCGCGATGCCGCGCGCGGAGCGCTGCTGCCAGATCGGTAACGTCGTGCGGACGTACGTGCCGCTGGTCGGGCCGAGGATGCACGGTGATGCCGTATGCGCCGGCGCCGATCGCGATGTCGGCCGCTTCGAGCACGCTCGGTTGATCGCCGCCGCGCGAGTTCCGCAACAACGCGATCTTGTTCAGATTGACGGAGAGTTCGATCACGACCAGCCGCTGCGACGCGGACGCGCTTTGATCGCGACACCGGCGAGCATTCCGCCGAGCACGAGTACGCCACCGATGAGCAGCCACTTCTGCTCGATGTTGCTTTCGAGCCGCTGCGATTCTTCGGTGAGGTCGTCCACCTCGGCCCGCAGCCGCGCATTCAGACTGGCGAGTTCCAGAGCGCGCGCGTGCTCTTCGAGCGCTCCGGCCGATACCTGCTTAACGTCTGCGAGTTCGGCTTCGAGCCGTGCAACCTCGGCAGCCAGCCGGTCGCTGTTCGTTGCGGCTTCGCTGCTGGTGCTCTTCAGTTCGCTCAAGGCCTCACCGCGTTGCGCGAGCTGACGCTCGAGCGCCTGAATGCGGTTGTTGGCTGTGACGAGTTGTACCTGCGCGATGGGGTGCTTTATCAGGTACTGCGAACTGATCCATCCTTCGAGCCCGCCGCTGGTACGAACGCGCGTGTATTCGGCGGCGGTATCGACGCCCAACACCTCTAGCTCGGTGCCGCTCGGCAGGCCGCGATGTACGATGCGGTGCCCGTCTGATGGTCCGCTTCGCATCGGCACGGTGAACTCGTCGGATATCCACATCGTCTCCGCCCAAGCGACAGGGCAGAGCAGAGTGACTGCAAGCAGGAAGACGCTGCGACGACTCACAGCGGATTGCCGGTGTCTTTGGAAGGATCGCGCACTGCCTCCGCCAGATGGCCGCGAAAGCCGAGATACGCGATGGTGATCAGCATGTAGATCAGCGTAATCGCTATGCCTCCGATCAGTTTGTAGTTGACCCAGAATGACTCCGAAAAATTTCGCGCCACGTAGAGATTCAGTGCGCCCGCGAGAAAAAAGCCGCCTGCCCATCCGAAGTTCAGGTGCGACCATACGGCCGCGGGAAGGGTCAGCTGGTTCGCGAACACGCGTTCCACCAGATTGCGTTTCGAGAAGAAGTGGCTGCCCAGCAGGGCGCCGGCCATCGCCCAGTTCACGATCGTCGGCTTCCACTGAATGAACGCTTTATCGTGCAGCAGCAGTGTCAAACCGCCGAATACCAACGACAGCCAGAACGTGACCTTCGTCTGTCCGGAGATCGGTCGCTTCATCAGCCACAACACGACCACCTGCGCCGTCACCACGATCATCAGCGCGGCGGTCGCGTAGAAGATGTCGAATGCGTAATAGACGGCGACAAAGACTAGAATGGGCAGGAATTCGACCAGCTGCATGCAGGGCTACTGAGTTGCGGTCGCGCGATGATAAGAGATTCATCGGCTCCGCTAAAGAAAAGCGTTCGGGAACCGCCCCAAATCGGCTGCGCAACGAGTCGCATATCACCCGCTGAGTCACCGTGAGCCAGTACTTTTCCGTGCATCAGACGCATCCGCAGCGTCGGCTGCTGGCGCAGGCCGCGGACATCGTTCGCGGCGGCGGCGTGATCGTGTATCCCACCGACTCGACGTACGCGCTCGGTTGCCACATCGGCGACAAGAACGCGCTCGATCGAATTCGGGCGATTCGACGCCTCGACAAGCTGCACCACTTCACACTCGTCTGTCGCGATCTGTCGGAGCTGTCGATTTACGCGCGCGTTGACAACACGAGCTATCGGATTCTCAAGCACTACACCCCGGGGGCGTTCACGTTCCTGTTGCACGCATCGCGTGAGGTGCCGAAGCGGCTGGTACACCCCAAACGCCGAACCATCGGCATTCGTGTTCCCGATCATGTGATCGCGCAAGGACTGCTCGAAGCGCTCGGGGAACCGATCATGTCGACGAGTCTGATCCTGCCCGATTCGACTGAAGCGCTAACCGATCCCCAGGGGTTTCGTGCGGAACTGGAACGGCGTGTCGACCTGATCATCGACGGCGGATCGTGTGGATTCACTGCGACGACAGTGGTCGATCTCACCGAGATCCCGCCGGTGGTGGTGCGTCCCGGACTCGGCGTGTTCGAGTGATCGGCGGGCCGCCGCGCGCGATCCGTCGGTTATACTGCCGCGATCAAAATTCCAAGGACTCGGATTGAGTACCAATGACTCGGAACGTCGGGTCGTATCGGGGATGCGGCCGACCGGCCGACTTCACCTCGGGCACTACCACGGCGTTCTGAAGAACTGGATTCGCCTCCAGCACGAATACGAGTGCTTCTTCTTCGTGGCCGACTGGCACGCGCTGACGACGCACTACGACGAGCCCTACGACATCGAGCAATACACGTTCGATACGGTGGTCGATTGGCTGGCAGCCGGGGTCAATCCCGGATCGGCGACTTTGTTCGTGCAGTCGAAGGTACCCGAGCACGCGGAATTGCATCTGCTGTTGTCGATGATCACGCCCGTCAGCTGGCTGGAGCGCGTGCCGAGCTACAAGGACCAACAGGCCAAGTTGGGCGAACGCGATCTGTCGACGTACGGGTTCCTCGGTTATCCGGTGCTGCAGTCGGCCGACATCCTGATCTACAGGGCGGCGAACGTACCGGTCGGTGCGGATCAGGTCGCGCACGTCGAAATCACGCGCGAGATCGCGCGCCGCTTCAACCACGTCTACGGTCGTGAACCCGGCTTCGAGCAGCACGCCGAGGCGGCAGTGAAGAAGATGGGCAAGAAAGCGGGACGTCTGTATAGCGAGTTGCGCAAAACGTACCAGACCAACGGCGATGTCGATGCGCTGCAGAAAGCGCGCGCGTTGCTCGCCGAGCAACAGAACCTGTCGATCGGCGATCGCGAGCGTCTGTTCGGCTATCTCGAAGGCGGTGGTCGCATCATTCTTCCGGAACCGAGAGCCTTGCTGACGGAAGACGCGAAGGTGCCCGGCCTCGACGGCGAGAAGATGTCGAAGTCGTACGGCAACACGATCCGGTTGCGGGAAGAACCGAACGTGATCGAACAGAAGATCAGGACGATGAAGACTGATCCGGCGCGGGTGCGCCGCGACGATCCGGGCAATCCCGACATTTGTCCGGTGTTTGCCTTGCATCAGATCTATTCGAGCGACGAGACTCGCGCGTGGGCATCTGAGGGCTGTCGCACCGCGGGCATCGGTTGTCTCGAATGCAAAGGACCATTGATCGACGCCATCAAAGCCGAGCAGGCGCCGATCCGCGAACGCGCGGCACAGTACGAACGGGACAAAGACATGGTGCAATCGATCCTCATGGAAGGATCCGAAGAAGCGCGTGAGGTGGCTCGCGAGACGCTCGACGAAGTGCGCGCGGCGATCGGAATCTCCCACCGATGAGCAGCGAAGTGTCGGATCAGGCTTCCGATCAGGCGACCTATCAAGCATCGGCGGCGCCGGCGCCCGGTGAACGCCTGCGCGCGATGCGCGCTCTCCACGAACAGCGCGGCGACGACGGCGACGAACTGTACGCAATCGTCAGAGGTGAGGCGTTCACGCAACTGCCTACGGACCTGTACATCCCGCC
>CAZLDA010000103.1:0-9392 GCA_964557875.1 uncultured Pseudomonadales bacterium
CCGAAGTACAACTCGGTGCCGACGAAGAAGCTCGGCGAGCCGAATACACCGCGCGCCACGGCGTCGTCGACATTGGCGATCAGCTGCTGCTTCACTTCCGGCTGCTGGGTGCCGGCAAGAATCGCTTCGGCGTCGAGGCCGGACTCCTTGAGTGCGGCGGCAATCACCTCCGGCTCGTCCATCTTCTTCGGCTGTGCCCACATGTGGCCGTACACCGCATCGACATACCGTTCGAAGAATCCTTCGCGCTGCGCGAACACCGCGCCCCGCATGATCGCGAGCGTATTGACTGGGAAGAACGGGTTCGGCGCGTAGTTCGTGATGCCGTGTTCCTTCAGGAATCGCTGCGTTTCGAGTTGCGTGTACTGCGGTTTGTTCTTGATGCCCTGCAACGAAACCGCAGGCGACACGTTGTTGGTCGCTTTGAATACGCCGCCAAGCAATACAGGCACGTATCTGAACTTCACGCCGGTGCGCGCCTCGATGCGCGGAATCACGAGGTGGCTGAGGTACGCATTCGGGCTGCCGAAGTCGAACAGAAATTCTGCGTTTATCGCCATGGTCGAGTCCTCATCGTCCGTTGAAAGTGGGTTTGCGTTTGCCGATGAAGGCCTGCACGGCCTCGCGGTGATCTTCCGTGCGCGTGCAGCGGACCATTCGATCGGCTTCGAGTGCCAGCGCGCTGCGCATGTCGGCGCCAACGGCGCGGTTGAGGTTTTCCTTCATGTAACGCAGTGCGATCGGCGGGCCGGCGGCAATCGACTCGGCGAGCGCTTGCGCGCGCGCCACCAGCTGGTCGTCGGGCACGACCTCGTTGAAGATGCCGAGCGCGAGCCCTTCTTCCGCACCGACCCGACGGCTCGTGAAGTACAGCTCCTTCGCACGCGCCACGCCGACGAGTCGGGTCAGCAGCCAGCTGCCGCCATAGTCGCCCGAGAGGCCGATGTTCGCGAAGGCGGACGTGATGAAGGCGCTTTGCGCCGCGATGCGCAGGTCACATGCCAGCGCGATCGACATGCCGGCGCCGGCCGCCGCGCCCGGCAACGCCGCGATGGTCGGTTTGGCGAGATCGAACAATCGCAGCGTCAGCGTCTCCTGGCCGATCTGCAGTTTGCGCACGGCGTCTTCGAGGCTTGGCCGAGGTGCGTCCAAGGGCGCGCTAGAGCTGCCCCCGCCCATGCCGGAAACGTCGCCGCCCGAACAGAACGCCCGACCCGCGCCGGTGATCAGAACGCACCGCACCGACGGTTCGGCTTCCACCGTGAGCAGCATTTGCCGCAGTGCCGGCGTCAGCTCGTTCGAAAGCGCATTGCGCTTGTCCGGGCGGTTCAGCGTGATCGTGGCTACGCCGTTTTCCACTTCGCACTTCAGCTGATCGGTGCCGGTTTCGAGCGTAACCCGCGTCATTGCTGCTCTCCGCATACAGTTTCATGACGAAACGCACTGTATCCGCCTAAGTTGCGTGATGCAACTCTCTGGCTACAATGCCGCCCCAAGAGGCTCGAATCATGAAGCTCAAATCGTTCGACAACATGAACTGCTCGCTCGCCCTGACGCTCGACGTCATCGGCGAACGCTGGGCCCTACTCATCCTCCGCGAAGCGTTCTTCGGCAAGAAGCGTTTCGAGGAGTTTCAGAAGAGTCTGGGCATAGCCCGCAACATCCTCAGCTCGCGCCTCAATCGGCTCGTCAGCGAGGGTATTCTCGAGAAGCGGCCCGTCGAAGCGAACCGTTTCGAATACGTGCTGACGCAGAAGGGTCTCGAACTGCAGCCGGTACTGTTGTCGATGACGCATTGGGGCGACCGCCACAAGCCGCATGCAAACGGCGATCGCGTGATCTTCGTCGAACGCGCCACCGGCGAGCCGATTGCACCGATGTCCGTCCGCAGCGCCGACGGCCGCGTGCTCGCCCCGCGCGACATTCGCGCCACCGCGGGTCCCGGCTCTCGCTGAATCGACAGATACGGGAGCGCGAAGAGCCCACGTCTTTCACGACTTCGTGCGATGAGCCTACGGCCCAATACCGGAATGCGCTTGAGCCTCCGGCTCAATCGTCAAGCGCGTTGATGTGGTGCTCGCCGCCGAGCGCGTTCATCTGCTGGAGAATCCATCCCTGCCGCGTCCGCACGTAGCGCGACGGTGAATTCACGCGGAACGTCGTCGGATTCGGCAGCACCGCTGCGAGCAGCGCACTCTGCGAACGGTTGAGCCGCGCCGCGGGCTGGCGAAAGAAACGCTCGCTCGCGGCGCCTACGCCGAACACGCCTTGCCCGAACTCAGCGACGTTCAGATACACCTCGAGAATCCGCGTCTTCGGCCAGAACGTTTCGATCAACAGCGTGAAGTACGCTTCCAGCCCCTTGCGGATCCAGCTCTGGCCCGACCAGAGGAACAGATTCTTGGCGGTCTGTTGCGAGATCGTGCTGGCGCCGCGCTGCGATCTGCCGTGGCTGCGTTGTTCGAGCGCGTGCTCGATCTCCACGAAGTCGAAGCCGAAATGATCGGCGAATCGCTGGTCTTCCGAAGCGATCACCGCCAGCTTCGCGCTCGATGAAATCTGCGGCCAGTCGACCCACTGCTGCTGGAAGCGATAACCCGGTTCGCCGTTCAGCCACGCGTGCACTCTGTCGGCCACGATGAACGCGGTCGTCGGGGGATCGATCCAACGCAACAGCACGACGCTGCCGATGGACCAGACCAGTAATCCGAAGAGCACTATCGCGAGCACACGTCGCACGCGGCCCACGCGCTCGACGGGCTTTCTCTTTTTCATTCTGTTCGGCAACGCTACGCGACACCCCCCGCAAACGCGCGCCTGTATAGTCGATGGCACCATGCCGCGCAATCGTTTGACGGCGAATCATGTCTGAGGGACAGCAATGGGAAGACTCGACGGCAAAGTAGCGATCGTCACGGGCGGTGTTTCCGGAATGGGCCGCGCAACCGTAAAACGCTTCGTCGAAGAAGGCGCGCGCGTGGTAATCGGCGACGTGCAGGGCGAGCCGGGTGCGGCCTTGGCGCGCGAACTCGGAAAAGCAGCGCGTTTCAAGCTGACCGACGTTTCGCGCGAGAGCGACATCGCGGCGCTGGTTGCGCACGCGCTCGACGAATTCGGCAAACTCGATTGCATGTTCAACAACGCCGGTTTCGGCGGCGTAAGCGGCAATCTCGTCGACCTGGAACTGGGCGACGGTTATCGCAACACCGTCGACGTGCTGTTCACCGCCGTGCTTGCCGGAACGAAGCACGCTGCCCGCGCAATGGCCGCGCGCGGCGGCAGCATCATCAACACCGCGTCCGTTGCGGGGCTGCGCGCCGGCTACGGGCCGCATGTCTACAGCGCGATGAAAGCCGCGGTGTTGTCGCTATCGCGTTCAGCCGCGATCGAACTCGGCGAGCAGCGCATCCGCGTAAACGCCATCTGCCCCGGTTTCATCGCCACCGCAATCTTCGCCGGCGCGCGCAACTGGAGCTACGAGACGCGCCAGCGCTTCATCGACGAACTCGAGAAATATCCGGCGACGATGACGCCGATCCGCCGCGCAGGCATCGGCGCCGACATCGCGGCAATGGCGCTGTATCTGGCCAGCGACGAATCGACGTTCGTCACCGGACAACAATTCGTCGTCGACGGCGGCCTGATGGCCGGTACGCCGCCGGATCCTTCGCGGCCCAGCGGAATTCAAGAACTGGCAGACCGGATCGAGAACGATCTGTAGGTGAGAGCCATGCTATCGCCTCACTCACGCGTCGTATAAGCCGCGAGCGCGCCGTAGCCACGCTTGTCGAGCTTGTCCATACGCGCATCGAGCGACGGATGTGTTTTGAACAGCTCGGCCAATTCGGGCGATGCGCTGCCGAGAGTGGTCATCTTCTGGAACACCGAGTACAGCGCCAACGGGTTCATTCCGGCGCGCGCTACGTATATTTGCGCCGCCTCATCCGCCTTGTATTCGGCGTCGCGATCCAGCGACGTGAGCACGATCGTTGCGCCGTATTCGTCGGCGTATTTTTTGGCCAGGCCGATCGCCGCCGCATCGCCCGTCAACGTGACATCGCGCATCGCGAGGTCTTTGCCGGCACTCGCAAGCTGCTGTTTGCGGATGACGTTGTAGTGGTCGCGTTGCACACAGTGGCTGATCTCGTGGCCGAGCACGGCTGACAGCTCTGCGTCGGATCCCACCACTTCGTACATGCCGCGCGTAATCAGGATGAACCCGCCCGGCGCTGCGAACGCATTCACCTCGGGCGTGTCGATGACACCGAACGTCCACGGCAATTCGGGACGGCTCGTCCGCGACGCTACCCAACGACCGACCCGATTCACACGCTGTTGCGCCTCGGGGTTGTTCCAGAGCGGCCGCGCGCCGAGCACGCGTCCGGCAATTTCCGGTCCGAGCGCGAGTTCCTCGGCGGATTGCTCGGCCTCCGACTTCGGTGCCAGCTTCGCCGCGCCGCCGAACATCGACGTTAGTTGATTGCCGACGGAACCGACCGCACCGAGCGCCGCGCTGCCGATCTGCGCGGCCGACTGCGGCGACACACCCGCCTCGGCGCCCTTTTTCGCGGGCTTCGCCTCGCCGGAGAAGGCAACCACTGTGGCAGTCCAGCCGTGCTGAGCCGCGAACGCCGCCGCTGTGGCTTCGTCCACGCGATAACCGATCATCGCGGTCAACTGTGCCTCGTTGAGCGAGGCGGACTTGAGGTCGCTCTCGTCGATGCCGCGCACGCCGGCGGTTTCGGTAACGCGACCCTCGCCGGGCTTTCCGCCCATCAGGATCTGCAGCGTCGCGTCATCGTCGCCGGCTTGCCCGTAGTCGACCCGCACGTCATCGACGCGCACGTAGCCAGGCGTGCCCGCAGGCAACATCAATTCGTACCAGAGTCCCTTCTGTGCCGTGACTTGCACCGTCGTGTTGCGCGACAGCGAAGCAATCCTGGGCGAATTGAGGTCTGGTTGCGCAAACACGTCCACCTTCGGTTTGTGTACCACCGCAGACGGCTGCGCCGCGTTCGCTGCCCACGCGACCGACATCGCGACACATACAAAGGCCACTATCCAACGCATCATGGTTCTCCTGCCGGCATACTCGCGGTTGCCGAAATGTCGCTGTATTGCCCGAGCGGCCGCTCCGACGTCGCGGCCAGCACCTCGCCAACGAGCTCACGCAGGCGCCGTTGCCCCCGGTGCTCCGGGGCGTCGCCGACTTCTACGCACGCAAAGGCCATGCGCACACTGCCGTCGTCCGACAAGCGCTGGTCCTGTACCGCGAGTTGTTCGGCGAGCCTCGCGAGATCATGCATCGCCGCATCGCGCGCTGCACGCTCGGTATCTCCGCGCCAGATGAGCAGCATCAGATCCGACAAAGCCTCGTGCAGCCAGGTCTTGCGCTCGACCACCCCCTCGAGCATCACGGCGTTGGTGCCGGCATACAAGAACCGTCGCAACCGGCGTTGATACTCTCGACGGCGGCGCGCTAGCGCAGCGGGGTTTTCCTGGTGATCCGGCACGAAGCGCAAACGGACCACAGCTAGCCATCGGTCGCTGACGGCGTCGTACAGGGGCCGGAAGTCATCGTTGCCGACGGCTCGTCCACGCTGAACTCCGGCATAGAGTCGACAGAAACCGAACACCAGGCTGACGAATCCGACACTCGCGAAGATGTCGAAGAAGAAACGGAAGAACGTGATCCCGACGAAGGCTGAACCGAGCAGTACGAGGTTCGCGACCACGAATACCGAATCGATGTCGGGCGCCGGCTCGCCGCGCTGGAATGCAAACGTCGTGAACAGTACGAAGAGCATCGCGATCACGTACTTCAAGCCGACCGGCGGAGTGCGTATCGCGCTGTCCGCCAGCAGCGCCTCGGTCGCCTCGGCCATCACTTCGACTCCCGGCATCACCGGATCGACTGGAGTCGGTTTGACATCGTTTATTCCCGATGCCGTGAAGCCGACGACCACGACACGATCCTTCAGATCCTGCACCGGACCCGACGTACGACACACCGGTCCGGATTCGCTCAGAAGATCCGCCGCGCTGACCCGCGGCAGGCGCGTGTCATGGCGCCAGTTCGGCCTGATGGCGGGCTCAAAACGCTGCGGCAGATCAGGCCGTACGGTGGTGGCGAGCCGCAACGGCAGCGACGGCAGCGCCCAATCGCCCGCCGTTTCGTGCAACGGCACATCGCGCAGCACGCCATCGACGTCGCGCGCGATGCTCGCGAGCGCGCTGTACTTCGCCATGTCCTTCCCGTACGGCAACAGCAGCGCGACGGTCGGATCGTTCTGCGGGTTTTTCTTCAACGCGAATGCGCCAGGCGCGGACGACGCGCGCAACGGCGAACCTGCGTCATAGTCGGGATGCAGGCGTGAAGACTCGAACACGAAGCGTCCGCCGCCGCCCTTTGCCATTGCCTCGAGAATGCGATCGCCGGCAGGATCCACCTGCGAGCGATCGACGAACATCACATCGAAGCCAACGGCCCGCACGCCCGCGCGATCGAGCGCATCGAGCAGGTCGGCATGGCGCGCACGGCTCCAGGGCCAGCCGCCTTCACCTCGCGCGCGGAAGTACTCGATGGAACACTCGTCGATCTCCGCCACCACCACCCTGCCCGAAGGCTTCTGTTCGAATGGACGCCATTGCACGACCGTATCGAAGATCGCGTCCTCGGCCGCGCTCAACGAGCGCGCGTGCGTCCAGTCCCAGCCAAGCCAGCCGATGGCACCCACCGCGAGCAATGGATAGAACGCGAACCCGAGCCAGACGGCTAAACGCGCAAAGGGCCGTCGATAGCTGCGTTCGACCTTGCTCCAGTTGCTCATGAACGCGTGGCCCAGCGTCGCCAGGGTGGCGTCGATCCACGGCAGCAATCGATCTTTCGGGCTACGGGGCATTGCCGGTCCTTGATTCGGGGGTCAACGTTGTCGGACCCGAGTCGTGCGCACACAGAGCCGCGGCACCTTACGCCGCGGCGCGGCGACGCGGCAAACGCACGAGCGCCGCTGCCGCGTAGTCGCCACGGACTCCCGAGATGACTCACCGCGAACACGAACCGATGTAATGCGTACAGTTTGTGACGTTCAGGGTCCGTCTTATGTGGATGACTACTTCAGTTCTGGGCATTGCGCGTATAGAGTCCCGCCCCGGGGACAGTCATCGAGGGTGAACCGCCATGACCGCAAGACATACTGACCTGCAGTCCAATCTCGGCTTCGACCCGGACGCGCTGCGCGACAAGTACCGTCGCGAGCGCGACAAGCGCATCCGCAAGGACGGCGAGGATCAGTACATCGAAATTGCCGGCGAGTTCGCGCATTACGCCGACGAAGACCCATATGTGGAACCCGGCTTCACGCGCGATGCACTCGATGAAGACATCGACGTAGCCATCATCGGCGGCGGATTCAGCGGCATGCTCGCCGCAACGCGGCTGCGCGAGCGCGGCGTCACCCACGTGCGCATCATCGAATCGGGCGGCGACTTCGGCGGCACGTGGTACTGGAATCGTTACCCGGGCGCGCAGTGCGACATCGAGTCGTATTGCTACCTGCCGCTGCTCGAAGAGCTCGGGGTGATTCCGAAAGAGAAATACTCGTTTGCGCCGGAGATCTTCGAGCACTCACAACGCATCGGCCGCGAATACGGGCTATACGACATCACCTACTTCCAGACGCGCGTCACCGGGTTGCACTGGAACGAAGACGAAGCACGCTGGCACGTGTCGACGAATCACTCCGACGACATCCGCGCGCGCTTCGTCATTCAGGCGGTCGGCACGGCAAGCCGTCCGAAGTTGCCGGGCATTCCGGGCATCGCCGACTTCAAAGGCCACTCGTTCCACACCAGCCGTTGGGACTATGGCTACACCGGCGGCGACCACTCGGGCGGTTTGACGAACCTCGCAGACAAACGCGTCGCGGTGATCGGCACCGGTGCGACGGCCATTCAATGCGTGCCGTTCGTCGGCGCGCACGCAAAGCAGCTCTACGTGTTCCAGCGCACGCCATCGTCGGTCGATCTGCGCGGCAACAAGCCGACCGACCCCGAATGGGTGAAGACGTTGCGTCCCGGTTGGCAACGCGCGCGTCGCGAAAATTTCGCCGACATCGTGGTGGGGCGACCGTTCGAACAGGACCTCGTCTCGGACGGCTGGACCGACATCTTCAGACGCTTGCAGTCTGGCGTGATGGCACGCGAAGGAGCGCCGGATCCCGATCCGGCCGAAGCGGCGGCACGCGCGGAAATTGCCGACTTTCAGAAGATGAACGAGATCCGCGCGCGCGTGGACAACGTTGTGCGGGACAAAGCCGCGGCCGAAGCGCTGAAGCCCTGGTATCGCCAGTTCTGCAAGCGGCCGACGTTCAACGACGAGTTCCTCGCCACGTTCAATCGGCCGAATGTCGAGTTGGTGGACGTCAGCGAACGTCAGGGCGTGGAGCGCATTACGCCGAACGGCGTGGTCGCAAACGGCATCGAGTACGAAGTGGATTGCATCATTTACGCCACCGGCTTCGAGATCAGCACCGCGCCGCGGCGGCGCGTCAGCTTCGACGTGGTCGGACGCAACGACGAATCGCTGTTCGACCACTGGAAGGGCGGTTTGAAAACGCTACACGGGATTTCGAGCCACGGCTTTCCGAACTGGTTCTTCATCGGCATCAACCAGAACGGTCTGTCCGTGAACATGACCGCAATGTTCGACGACCAGGCCGCGCACATCGCCTACATCGTCAGCGAAGTGCAGCGACGCGGCAAACGCGCCGTAGAAGTGACGCCGGAAGCGGAGCAGGCGTGGGTTGCGGAGATCCGCCGCCTCGCCGTGAACAACCACGATTTTCAGGAAGCGTGCACGCCGGGCTACTACAACAATGAGGGGTTGCTCGAAAAGGCCGAAGGCTCGCTTGCAGCCGAGGTGTACGCACCGGGCATCAACGCGTTCAACGCATTGCTCGCGGAGTGGCGGGCGGCCGGCACGCTGGAGGGTATGACGCTACGCTAACGCGCCCGCCGAGGGGCGCTCATTCGGCCGATCGGCTGGCGGGATGCGGCGGAAAGTCGCTTTCTACGATTGCGAGAAACCGCTTCGCCGCTTCCGACAGCGGCTTGTGTTTCTTGTAATAGATGCCGACGGTGCGGCGGATGGCGCCGAACTCGAGCGCCGGTAGCGCAACGAAGCCGTCGAGCTCGCCGAGCAGGCGATCGGATACGAACGTCACGCCTTTGCCGGCCTCCAGCAACGCAAGGCGCAGTTCCAGGTGGCTCACTTCCCAGATGCTCGCGAACCAGTCGCGCAGTCGTTCATGGCCCGGCCGCTTCGTCGCTTCGTCGAGATACGAGGTAATCAGCGTGACCTCGCCCAACACCTTCATCGGTTCGTTGATCAA
>CAZLDA010000104.1:0-8901 GCA_964557875.1 uncultured Pseudomonadales bacterium
AGGTCAAAGGCTTCCCGGCTCCGGGCACGCCGCGGCCGGGGCTGTATGCGCTCGACGTGGAGAGCGGCGAACCTCGCTGGTCGTACACGCGCGCCTCGCGTTGTGCCGACGAAGAGTGCGTGTTCGGATTATCGTCGGCGATCATTGCGACCAACGACATCGTCGTCACCGGCAGCATCGACGGATATCTGGAGGTGTTTGCGGCCGACACAGGCGAACGGCTCTGGTCCTACGATGCATGGCGCGACTATTCGGCAGTGAACGGCGTCGCAACCCGCGGCGGCGCATTCGACGCACATGGACCGATGATCGCCGACGATCTTCTGGTGGTGACGTCCGGCTACGGCTATGTCGGCCGGCAGCGCGGCGGCAATGCGCTGCTGGTTTTCCAGGTCGGAGCCGAACATGACTGACGGATTGGTTCTGGCGGGACGATTTCGGCGGCTGATTGCCACTCTGATCGACGCCGTCCTGGTGCCATCGCTCACGCTGGTTCTGGTCATGATCGCCGGCGTGGTGGAAGACGCAGAAGACTATGTGGGTTACGGGTGGATCGTCTGGGTGCTGTTGCTGGCGGTGCTGAGCTATCTGCTGCTGAACGGCTATGGTCTCTGGCGTCAGGGCCAGACACTGGGCAAATGGGCAATGGGAGTTGCGATCGTGCCGGCAGTCGAGGTGAGTGAGGGACGGTATGGCCGTACGCCGGCGCCGCTGTGGAAGCTGATCTGCATTCGCGCGTTGTTCTTTCCGCTGCTGTTCCTATCGGTGGTGCCGTGGATTGCAGCGCTGCCGATCATCGATCAGCTGCCGATCTTCCTGTGGCGCAGGCGATGCGTGCACGATCTCCTGTCCGGATCGGTCGTGGTTCGGCTGCGGTCCCGGCGATGAAGTTCCGCTCCAAACCAAACGGTGGAAGCAGCAGATGAGAACCCTGTTCGTCGTGGTGCTGATCGTGAACCTGCTGACCGAAGCCCTGGCGGCAACGACCTTGATCGGTGGTCCGGAAGGCATCGCTGCGGCCGGAAGGGGCGGCATGTGGTCGATGCACTACGGCTTTGCAGCGCTCGCGATCGCGAGCGCGTCGCTGTGGGTGTGGCCGTATCGAACCCACCTGCAGGCGGTCACTGCAGTGCTCGGGGTGCTGGCCACGTTTCACACCGGCCTGTTCATTTCATTGACGCTTGCCGGCGATCAGCAGGCCGGCATGATCATTCATGCCACCATGGCAGTGGCGTGTATCGGGTTGTTCACGCAGCGTGCGAGATGGTGTAAGTAGCAGCGGCTCACGCGCGCCGCCGATGCCGTGTGAGCCTCACGCTACCAGCGATCGACGTGCAGCACCGGGTTGAGCGCCTTGCGCGGGCCGGCGCTGAAGTTCGTGCCTTTGGTATACGCGACAGGAATCAGCGCGCACTGGGTGATCTCGTTGAACGGGATGCCGAGGATCCGCGCAGCTTCCGCTTCGTGCATCAGGTGCAGCGTGGTCCACGCGGTGCCGAGACCACGCGCCCGCGCGGCCAGCATGAAGCTCCACGCGGCGGGCAGGATCGAACCATACGTACTCGCCTGCGCGACGACGGCCATCGGAGCAGGGATGTTCTCGACTCGGCCGCTGATGCACGGAATCACGAATATCGGCGCCTTTTCCAGATTGTTGGCGAGGTATTCGGCCGACGAGACGACACGCTCCTGGACTTCGTTCATCGACGGATCGGCCTTGTGGACCTGGTGCGCGGACGCGGCCATCGACGGGTAGATCGCCCACGCCTTGCGGTACAACTCCGCTAGCGCCAGCCGCTTCGCCGGGTCCCGCACCACCATCCATTGCCAGCCTTGTGCGTTGGAACCGGTCGGGGCTTGCAGTGCGATTTCGAGGCATTCTTTGATCAGCGCCAGACTGACCGGGCGGTCGAAATCCAGTCGCTTGCGGACGGCCCGCGTGGTGGTGAGCAACTCGTCGGGGGAAAGCAGCAGTGTGTTGGACATCGACGTAGGCCTTCTTCGGTTCGACAACAGTAGGAAGGACTGAGTCTAGTTGTCTGTGTCAGCCAAATCGATAGCGTTTGAGCGGCGGTTCATCGATTCGAGCAGCGCCTGGTTCGGCCGCTCGCGTGTGACTGGAGCGAATCGTTGTACGGTGAATTGCTCGCGATAGCTGGCGGCCAGGAGCGTCTGCGTCACTATGTCGCCGCTCATCAGCCTCACCTGCAGCAACGACGACGCAGCGGCGAACTTGCTGCGCGGCATGGAGCTGCCGCGATGTACTGCTTTGAAATGCCACAGCCTAACAATTCCATTGAGGTGAGCGTCCAAGCTGGCGAACATCCGTCGCGTACGAAGGTCACGCGGAGAATCGCCACGCGCCACGATCGGCTCTTCCATCGCAGTGCGATCTTCGAACTCGGCGTCGAAAGTTCCCGCCGCCCAATCGCGATCGTTCTTCACTCGACCTTCACA
This sequence comes from uncultured Pseudomonadales bacterium, assembly GCA_964557875.1. Lineage (GTDB taxonomy): Bacteria > Pseudomonadota > Gammaproteobacteria > Pseudomonadales > Azotimanducaceae > DATJGR01. The sequence continues at coordinate 2,458 of CAZLDA010000104.1, forward strand.
TGACGTATGTCACCTTCTGTCCCGTGGTAATGATTGCTCAACAAAGCGTGTTACCGCGGGCGGCGGCACAGGTGTGGCTTTCGCTTCATTCACCGAAACTACTGAAGGAATGCATCATGAAGAAACTTCTCGCAGTTGCAGTGCTGTCGTTCGTAACGATGACGGCGCAAGCGAAGGATATCGTCGATACCGCGATTGCCGCCGGCGATTTCAAAACGCTCGTTGCCGCGCTCCAGGCGGCGGGTCTGGTCGAAACACTGAAGGGTCCGGGTCCGTTTACGGTTTTCGCGCCCGACGACGCTGCGTTCGCGAAGATCCCGAAGGCTGACCTCGATGCACTGCTGAAAGACAAGGAAAAGCTCACGGCTGTGCTGCTCGCGCACGTGGTTCCGGCGAAAGTCATGTCAAAGGATGTGACGGCTGGAATGGTCAAGACCGCTGGTGGATACGAGCTGAAGGTAGGGACGAAGGGCGGCGTTACCGTGGACGCAGCGAAGGTCACGGCGGTCGATATCGTTGCCGACAATGGCGTCATCCACGTGATCGACACCGTGGTACTTCCGAAGCCGAAGATGTAGCTGACTCTGCTTGAGTGCGCTCCGTCGGCCGTTCGGCCGGCGGAGCATTCTTGCGTCGCACGAACGTGACCGGACCGCCCATGACTGAAGATCCCACCCGACAGCTCAACGATGGCCGGTTGGGCAGCACGCACGGGAACAGCGCGGGGGCAGCCGTGCCGGATGATCGAACAACGCCGAAACGATCGAGTTCGATGCTCGGTCGGGTTGCGGTCTGGGCAATCTCCCTCGGTTGCTTCTGGCTGTTGTATCAGCGCATCGATGCCGCGGCCGCACGGCAGGGGCAGGAACCCGCAGCTCTTCTCGTCACGATCTTCGAGCAGGTGAACTGGCTCGCGCTGATCGGTCTGCTGATTCCCTACTCGCTGGTTTTCTTCCTGCTCGATTCATTGGCCGTCTGGCGTACGGTCAACTGGTTCAACGCGCGTGTGCGCTACCTCGATGTTCTGCCGGTTCGCGCGAGTACCTACATCCTGTCTATTCTCAACGAACAGGTCGGCAAAGGCGCGATGGCGCTGTACCTGCAGCGGCGCGAAGGAGTGCCCGGTTGGAAACTCGCCTCGAGCATGCTCTTTCTGATGTTCTGCGAGTTCTACTATCTGCTCGGTTGGTCGACGCTCGGATGGTGGCTCAACGGCGATACGCTGCCGCCGGTGTTCGTCGCCATTCCGATGATCGCGGTCGGCGCGCTGGGCGTTTTTGCGGCTTTCTACGCATTTTTTCGCGGCGCGTTGCTGCCGAACGCTGGACTACGCAATCGCCAGATCTTTCACGCGTTCCGCGAGGCGCGGCTTTGGCAGTACCTCACGATCCTGGCAATCAAGTCACCAGCGCTGCTCACTGCGGTGGTCGTGTACGACCTGGCGCTGCGGCTCTTCGGCGTCGAGCTGTCGATTGCGCAGATGCTGGGCTATCTGCCGGTCGTGTTCTTCGGCGCGGGTGTACCCGGACCTATGCGGGCAGTGGCAATCACGCTGTGGGTGGTGCTGTTGCCCGACCACGCGGGACAGATGGCAGCGTTTGCGATCGTCATGCACAACTTCTTCATCTTTTTCAACGCGGCGATCGGCTTGCTGTTCCTGCGGCGCACGCAACGGGAACTGTTCGGCGCAACGCCGGTGGAATGAGCAGACGTTCGCTCGAGAGGCGATGGATGCGATCATGGACTGCGGCTGACGATGGCGGCGGTGCTGATCAGTTCCTCGAGCAACGCCAACGCCACCCGCCCTGATATGGCGAACGGGTCAAGGCGCGGCTTTTCCGAATACTTCAGCACAGTGCTCATATTGATGCGGCCCAGATCCACTCGGCCCATACGCCAACCGGCAAATCGGCGTTCGTCGATCTCCGCGTAGTCGAGCAGCGTCACGTCGCGGTGTCGCGGATCGCGCAGCAGGTTGTTGTAGAGCCGATTCACCTGTTCGCGGCCGCCTTCGAGCACCTGCATGAACACGTCGCCGCTCTCGTACACGCATAACACGCCGGTGATGCCGTGTTCCGGATTGTGGGCCTGCGACCGGTTGAGGATTTCGTCGATCAGATCCGCGCTGATGTCACCCACCGCTCGGCTTGCATAGAGAAGGCGCACCAGCATTCGTTTGCCTCCCTATGACTGGCCATCGTTCATGAGCGAAAGAAACTCGCGTCGCAGACTCGAGTTCTTGAGAAAACTGCCGCGCATCACGCTGTTCACCATCTTAGAGTCCATATCCTTTACGCCGCGCCACTGCATGCAGTAGTGGTCGGCCCGCATGACGATGGCCAGCCCGTCGGGCTGCATCTTTTCCTGCAGCAGATCGGCGAGCTGGATCACCGCTTCTTCCTGGATCTGCGGCCGCGCCATGACCCATTCGACGAGCCGCGCGTATTTCGACAAGCCGATCAGCGCCGAGTGCTCGTTCGGCATGACACCTACCCAGATTCTGCCGATGATCGGACAAAGGTGGTGCGAGCAGGCGCTTCGCACCGTAACCGGGCCGACGATCATCAACTCGTTCAAGCGCTCGATGTTCGGAAATTCCGTGACCGGCGGCATCGCCACGTAGCGGCCGCGGAACACCTCTGCGACGAACATCTTCGCAACTCGCCGCGCCGTATCCTGCGTGTTGTGATCGCTTTCGGTGTCGATGACGAGTGCCTCCAGCACGCCTTTCAGCTTTACCGCCACTTCGGCCTGCATCGCCTCGAGCTCGCCGGGTTCGACGAATGCGGCGATGTTGTCGTTCGCGTGGAAACGCTTTCCGGCCGCCTGCAGGCGTTCGCGGATGCGGTTCGCTACCGGCAAGTCTTCACGATCGCCGTCGGTGTTTGGAATTCTCGCCACCTGCGCCTCTCTCGCGCAATCGATCGAAGGATGCTAGCCCATTCCGTTCGGGAACGCTTCCCCCGCAATGTTCACAACGGCAGATTCGGCGTCTGTAAACAATTCCACTGAGGGGATTGGCGTCGGACCGAACGCACATGTGCAGCGGTTAGTGGTAGCGCGCAGCGCCGTAGTAGGATGCACACCCGCATGGAAACGGCCCTCGAGATGACCCCAAGCACGCTGCTCGATGAACGCATACCGCTGCGAATTTCGGTACAGACCACGAAGGGTCCGCTGATCGCGCCGCTCTGGTTCGAATGGGACGGAACGAGATTCTGGTGCGCCACTCAAAAGGACGCGGCAATCGTCCGCGCGCTCGAACACGAACAACTATGTGCGTTCGATCTGTCGACCAACGAGATGCCGTACCGCGGCCTGCGGGGTCGCGGACACGCGCGCTGTCGGCCCGAGCGCGGCGTTGCCGTGCTCGAACGGTTGATCGATCGTTATCTGCCGGACCGGCGGAGCACGCTTGCAACATGGCTCTTATCGCGTAGCGCGAACGAAGTCGCCATCGAAATCACGCCGACGTGGCAGACGACCTGGGACTACTCGGCGCGGATGTCGGACCTGGGCTGACCCGGGTCGGCCCAGGCCGAGGATCAACCCTGCGACAGCGGGATCCCCGCCGAGGGCAGCGGCTGCTCCAGGCGATAGTGCAGCGCTCGGCCGTCCTGGGTCGTCGTCTCGAGCGCAACCCAGCGCCCATCGCCATTCTCATAGCTGAGGTCGATCTGAAAGTCGCTGCCCTTCAGTTCGAGCAACGACCGCCGCGATTCCGCCACGAGTACCTGCTCGACCGCCTGATACGCGCCGGTCTGGCCGTTCAACAGTTCGCGGTGCTGCCGCAGTGTGTCTGCGTCCCAATACGCGTAGCTCGCGATGCAGCCGGGTAACGCGTGGCGGTGCTCGCCGTCGCTCGAAGACACGTCGACTTCGAAACCCGCAGCATTGCGCCTGCCGGTCAATGACGTCCGTGTTCCGTTCACGTGGGTTTGCGTGTCGATCGACTCCAGACAGCCGTCACGCCAGTACTCCAGCGCGGAATGCTGATAGCGGAACACCGGTATCCGAAGCACCTTCACTGTGAAGTCGGCGTTTGACGTTACCCGCACCGCGTCGCTCGTCGCATCGCGCTCGATGCTGAAGCGATGCGTGCCGATCCGCTTGTCATCGAGATACACGCCGAACACATACTGCTGGGCGTGCGCGCCGAGCGGCAGCAACAGCAACAAGATGCCAAGGCAGGCGGTGCGCATGTCAGTCCTCCTTCGACGTTGGCGTGTTCGCGCAGTGCGTCCTCGGTAGCGAACGGGCCGGGGGGCGCGTTCTACGAGAGTACACATGCGGACATGCTAGGCCCGGGAGGGTGAAGTGAGTGTGAAGAATCGGTCTTTCAGCGTTCACGGCCGTCTCACGCCAGGGTTGTGACTGTTCTGTTCTCATCTTCGCGACATGCGCTCCACACCGCTTCCGGCTACTCGTCGCTGTTCATGAATCCCAACAGGTGCAGCAGGCTGGTGAACAGATTGAAGATCGATACATACAACGTGACCGTCGCCATCACATAGTTGGTCTCGCCGCCGTTGATGATGTTGCTGGTCTCGTAGAGGATGAGGCCGGACATCAGCAGCACGAACATCGCGGAGACCGCGAGCGAAAGCGCCGGAATTTCGAAAAACAGCGCACCCAGGCCCGCGACGAATGCGACCAGGATTCCGACCGTCAGAAAAGAGCCCATGAAGCTCAAGTCCTTTCGCGTGACGAACGCGTATGCGGAGAGGCCCGCGAACATCGCGCCGGTCGTCGCGAAAGCAGACATGACGATCTGGGGTCCGTTCGGGAGCGCGAGATACGCGTTGAGGATCGGCCCGAGCGTATAGCCCATGAAACCGGTGAGCGCGAAGACCAGGCCGATGCCGGCCGCCCGATCGCGAAACTTCGCCGTGAGGAACAGCAGGCCGAAATACCCCGCTAACGTCACTAGCAGGCCAGGGTGCGGCAGGTTCAGCGCCATCGACAGCGTGGCGGTGAGCGCGCTGAATGCGAGTGTCATCGCAAGCAGCAGGTAGGTGTTGCGAATTACCTTGTTACCGGCGGCGGCTGCGGCAATCGAACGGGTCGATGTTCCGAGAACGTGCGCCGGGGTGTGATCGATCGAGTTCATGAGTGGTGCTCCCGTTGCATCAGGCTAAGACATGCCGACCATAACCACCCCTGATCCTTCCGCAAATTCGATTCTCGCGTCGGAATGCTTCGGAAATTCCGAACCTTTCGGAGCGTCATGCAGGAGGCCGGATAGCGGGATTCGTTCGGATGTTCATCCGGCGCTATTTCGACGCGAAGACGCGATTACGCGCAGCATCGCTGATGGCGACGACGGCGGGATGCTTCAGGCGCCGCTCCGGTGAGATTGCGTAGAAGCGCTCCGACACGTCCGATGTGCGGCCGACGACGATCACCCGATACATCGAACAGATCTCGCGTTCGATCGCCGATGGCCCCGGGAAAACGCCGGCACCTTCCATGCCGAACGCTTTCAGCAGCGCGCTGTCGTCGAACTCATAAGCGATCTTCGGTGTGACGTCGTTGTGCTCCAGCCATGCGTCGATCTGGCTACGCAGCGCGGTGCCGGGCCGCGGCAGCAGGAGTGGTGCATCGTCGAGCGACTTCGGGAAGCGACGACGTGTCCGCTTCCATGCAGTTCGTTTGCAGAAGAACGTGGTGCCGCATTCGCCGAGGAAGTGACTGTACGCTTTGACGTTGGTGCCGTGCGGCACCGGCCGGTCCGACAACACTACGTCGAGATTGTGCAGCGCGAGTTCGGAAAGCAGCTCGTCCAGACCCTTCTCGATGCAAACGATGCGGAACTGGTCTTTCAGATCCAGCGCCGGCGCGAGCATGCGGTGCGCAACCAGCTTCGGCAGGGTCTGGGTGATGCCGACGTTCAGAACGGTCGGTGCGGTCGGTAGTCCGTTGCGTACGACCCGCGCGAGCTCGCTGCCCAGCGTGAATATCTCTTCGGCGTATCGGAACACCAGATGCCCGGTTTCCGTCAGCACCAGCCTGCGGCCGACGCGTTCGAACAACGGCTGGCCGATCGCCTCTTCCAACAGGCGGAGTTGACCGCTGATCGTCTGCGGCGTGAGGTGCAGCAGCTGGCTGGCGCGGGTGACGCCGCCGTGTTTCGCGACGGTATAGAAGTACTGCAAGTGTCCGTAGTTGAGGTGTCGCAAAAACGCAGTCTCAGTGGCGGTTCGGGGTCAGGTTAGCGGTGACCCGTGCGCTTGTCTCTTCGGGTGCCGGCGCCGGAGTGTCCCGAGCGACGCGCGTTCGCGCGTAGCCGATCGATACCAGGATGGACAACGCGAGGATGGTCGCGATGATGCCGAGCGACCAGCCGATCGGGAACTTGCCGCCGAACAGCTCGTTCAGCCACACCATCTTCAGGCCGACGAAGACCAGAATCACGCCGAGACCGTATTTCAGGAACACGAACGA
>CAZLDA010000104.1:8911-9381 GCA_964557875.1 uncultured Pseudomonadales bacterium
ACATTGCGCGCAGTCCGAGGATCGCGAAGATGTTCGACGTGAACACGATGAACGGCTCGTTCGTCAGCGCGAAGATCGCCGGCACGGAGTCCACCGCAAAGATGATGTCGGTGAATTCGATGAACAGCAGCGCGACGAAAAGCGGTGTGACCAGCAAGCGACCATCGACGTTCACCCAGAAGCGGTCACCGTGCAACGTCGGCGTAACCGGCACAAAACGCCGGAACAGACGGACGAGGGGATTGGCGTCCGGATCGAGCGGCTTCTCCGGCAGTACGAGGATCTTCACGCCGGTGGCCATCAGCAGAATGCCGAAGAAGATCACGACCCAATGGAACTGCATCAGCACGCTGCCGAGCGAGATGAACAACGCGCGAAAGATCAGCGCGCCGAGGATGCCGTAGAAGAGCACCCGGTGCTGATATTGCGGCGGAATGGCGAAGTACGAAAACACCGCGACGAAGACGAAG
>CAZLDA010000105.1:0-9301 GCA_964557875.1 uncultured Pseudomonadales bacterium
TGCGCCGACCGCGCTGCGGTGGCTGCGCAGACGCAGGCGATCCTCGATGAAGTGGCTCGCCGCAATGGCCACGTCTTCAACCTCGGCCACGGCATCGTGCCGGAAACGCCGGTCGACAACGTCAAATATCTGGTCGACTTCGTGCACGAGCGTTCGGCGCGCTGACGAAGATTCGCGCGCGCAGCGCTCGGCAAAGCGGGACGTTGAAACGCGCGCACGGATCCCCAACAAGCTCTCCGAATCAGTTCATTGGGAGCGGACGCCATGGAACCCCTCAAGAATTTGATGGAACGTGCGTGGGAAAGTCTCGCGGACGGGTGGCGAGAGTTGCTCACGCGCGGTAGCGGCGCGCTCACCCACTTCGGCAGCACGACCGCCGGCAAAACCGAGTCGTCGCAGGAATTTCCACGTTGGGGTCTGCTTCCGGCCGAGACTTGGGAAACCGCACTATCGGTCGTGATTCGTGTCGAGATCCCCGGCATGAACGCCGACGACCTGTCCATCGACATCCACGAGAACGTTCTGCGCATTCGCGGGGAACAGCGCTCGGGTGCCCCGCAGCGAGGTCGTCACTACCACCTCACCGAGCGGGCCTATGGGCATTTCAAACGCAACATTCCTTTGCCTCACAGCGTCGATACCGAAAACGCCGAGGTCTCGTATCGAGATGGCGTGTTGACCGCAATACTGCCGAAGACCGACACGTTGCCCCCACGCCCGCTGACGCTATCCAACTGAGCACCCACAACCGTCGAAGACGATTCGGACTCCGCTTGGCTCGCTCCTGTCGAATGCAAACGCCGTTGAAATTTCCAGGACCGTCCACAAATCAGCGACCCGTAAGCGCCACTGCGCGAGCCGCGGCGCTTGGTCCAACCCTTGAAGAGGAGTGTGCAAATGTACCGATCATTGTTTGCCCGCGACGTATTCGCAGAACTGGATCGCCTGCAGCGCGACGTGGAGGGGGCCTTCGGGCTGTCTCCGAGCATCCGCGGCATCGGGCGCGGCGGCTTTCCTGCTCTGAATGTCGGCGGCACGCCGCAATCCGTGGAGATTTATGCCTTTGCTCCCGGGCTGGATCCGTCCACGGTGGATGTGAATCTGGACCGAGGCCTCTTGACCATTGCCGGCGAACGGCAAGCGAACCTGCCGTCCGCGGGCGATAACGAGTCCGCAGTGCACATCAACGAGCGTTTTGGCGGCCGGTTCCGGCGGGTGGTGAGCCTGTCCGACGATATCGATCCCAACAACGTGTCGGCCGACTATCGGGACGGCGTGCTGCACATCCACCTGAAGCGTCACGAGACGGCCCAACCCCGCCGAATCAACGTCCAGTAAATCCGTTCGGTCAATGAGAGGAGGAATAACCGTGAACGATACGACCGCAGTCGCCAAAAACGACCGAACCAGGGACGAACAGGCTTCGCGCAACGAGGCAGCACAACGCAGCGAGGTGGCGTTGATGCCGCCGGTGGACGTCATCGAAGACAGCAACGGCATTACGCTAAGGGCCGATCTGCCGGGCGTCTCCAAAGACAAACTCAAACTGCAGGTGGAGTCCGACACGCTGACGATCGAGGGTGAGGTGGCCATTCAGACGCCGCAAGGCATGGAGGCGACTTACGTCGAGGTCGACGTGCCCCGCTTCCGTCGCGTCTTCACGCTGTCCAAGGAACTCGATACCGGGAAGGTGTCCGCCGACCTGAAGCACGGCGTGCTGACCCTACGCATTCCGAAGGCCGAACACGCCCAGCCGCGCCGGATCGAAATCAAGGTGAGCTGAGAAAACCGCCGCCGCCCGCGTCTGCGTGGCGGCGGCCGTACCGGAGCGGCCAACTGATTGAGCCGCCGCAGACGCGATCCACATTGGAGATTTCACGCGCCATCGAGTCGAGCCGCGAGCGCGCGCTTGTCGATCTTGCCGTTCGGCAGCAGCGGCAGCGCCGGTTCGATCGTGAAATCCTTCGGCACCTTGTAGTTCGCGACGCGTGCTTTCAGGAACGCGCGCAGATCGTCGACCGCAACGCTGCGCCCCTGCAGCGGCATCACGAACGCATGCCCCACTTCCTGATACAACGGATGCGGCACCGGCAGCACGGCCGCGAGCAGTACGTCGGGGTGTTCGGCGATCGCCTGCTCGATCTCCAGCGGGTACACGTTGTAGCCGCCGGACTTGAACATCTCCTTCAGCCGGCCGACGAACACGATGTTGCCGTCGGCGCGCAGATAGCCGAGATCGCCGGTGTGCAGGTAGCCGTCGGACGTGAACGCATCGCGGGTCGCTTCCGGGCGGTTGTAGTAGCCGCTCATCACGTAGGGTCCGCGGAACTGCAGTTCGCCGGATTCGCCCGCAGCGCATTCGGTCCCGTCGGCGCGCGCCACCCTGAAGTCGCAACCGGGCAGCGGCCGGCCGATGGTTTCGGCCACGTCGGTCAGCGGCGCATCGATGTCGGTCCGCGTGATGATTCCACACGTCTCCGTCTGGCCGTACACCGAAACGATCGGGCAGCCGACGCCTTCCCACGCCTGCAGAATGTTCAGTGGCGTCGTCGCGCCGCCGCAGACGATGAGCCGGGTATGCGCGAGTTTGCGCGGATCGAATCCGGGCGCGTTCATCGTCATCATGAAGCCGGTCGGACTCGTCACCATGTACGTCGGCTCTTCCTCGCGGCGGATTCTTCCGAGCGCGACCATGTCAACCCGTTGGTAGAAGATGATGCGGCCGCCGCCCGCGAATACGTTCATGCACAGATTGTTGAGCGCGCCGACGTGATTGGTCGGCGCGGCGCAGACCGTGCTTGCGATGCGATCGCCCATCCACGCGGCGTTGGCGAGTGCCGATTGCACGATGGTGTTGTGCGACAGCATCGCGCCTTTTGGTTGCCCGGTGGTTCCCGACGTGTAGACGATCACAGCGATGTCGTCGGGCGTGACCGCGGCGCGAGCCGCAGCGAGGCGTTCAGTGTCGACACTCGCGCCCGCTGCAACGAACGCGTCTAACGACTTCGCACGGCCGCGCGGCTCGCCGAACGTGACGAACGTCTTCACATCGCTACGCACAGCTTGCAGTTCGACGTCGTACTCGCGTCCGTCGAACGGCGAGCAGGCGAACACGAGACTGGGCTGGGCATCGCCCAGCAGATAGGCGAATTCACGCTCGCGGTACACCGGGTTCAGGCCGTGCCAGATCGCGCCGATCGAGACGGTCGCGAGATAGGTCAGCCAGAAGTCGAGGCCGGGCGGCGCAAGCGTGGCAACGCGGTCGCCTCTGCCGACACCGTGCGCCAGCAGACCGCGGGCGATTGCATCCACCTTCGCCGACAGCGCAGCGAAATCGAGCCGTGTAGCGCCGTCGACGACGGCCTCCGCTGTCGGGCGGCCCCCGGCATGTCGTGTGACAAGGTCGTGAATGACAGGTGGACTGGGCATCGGCTGATCATCTGTTTACTGGAATTTACGATATCAGTTGATCTTGTGCTGATCAAATGTTTAGTATTTGGGTCATATCCGCCCGGAGTTGCCCCCTCATGCCGCTGTCCACCCGAATGGTCGGAGAACGCACCGATGCGATCACGCACACCGTCGACAACCGCTGGTTGATGGCTTACGCGGCGGGCCTCGGCGATCTGAATCCGCACTACATGGACCCCCACGCGCAGGCGCTGGTGGCGCATCCTGTATTCCCGGTGTGTCTCGAATGGCCGGTGATCCTCACCAGTCGCAAGTTACCCGGCTACGAAACGGTGACCCCCGCCGAAGGCGCGCGCGGGGTACACGCGTCGCACGACCTGCACCTCTATCGGCCAATCCGTGCGGGTGACCGGCTCACGACCCAGGCCACGGTGATCGGTCTGAAAGCGATCAAGCCCGGCGCGGCGCAGATGACGCGCCTCGATACGATCGATGAGTCCGGTGCGCTCGTCGCACGAACCTACCAGCTCGGCATCAGTCGCGGCGTCGACGTCGTCGGTACACCCGCCGAGACGGAGCCGGCCCCCTCGCTGCCGCAGCCGGGTAAAACCGTTGGCGCGGCACGGCACTTTTCCATCCACGTGCCGGCCGGTGCCGCGCACGTTTACACCGAGTGCGCGCGAATCTGGAACCCGATCCACACGGACCGTGCGGTGGCGTTGGCCGCGGGCCTGCCCGACATCATCCTGCACGGTACCGCGACAATGGCGCTTGCAGTGACGCGTCTCGTCGATGAATACCTCGGCGGCGCATCCACCCGCGTTCGCCGCCTCGGCGGGCGTTTCTCGGCGATGGTGCTGATGCCGTCCACGCTACGGCTGACCGTCTCCGGTTCCGATGACAACACGCTCTTCTACACCGTGTTCACACAAGACGGCGAGGCCGCGTTCAGCCAGGGATTTCTCTGCTTCGAATGAGGGGGCAAACGACATGACCACGGACAAATCGTTGAAGCTGGTGGAATCCAAATCGGGACGGGACCGCATCCTACTGTGCGCAATGGAGCTGTTCGCGCGGCGGGGCTTCGACGGCGTCACCACCCGCGACATCGCGGCCGAGGCGAACGTCTCCGTCGGCCTGATCAATCACCACTACGGATCGAAGGAGGGCCTGCGGCAGGCTGTCGACGAGTACTTCATCGAACGCTTCGAACGTTTTTACGGCGACGACGCCGGTCGCGTCGAAGACAAGCCGCCCCGCGACATGGTCCGCTCGGTGGATCAATGGGTCGCGGGCATCGCCGAAGAGTGGCCGGTGTTCTGCCGCTATTTCCGCCGCGCGCTGCTCGAAGAAACGCCATGGGGAGCCAAGCTGTTCAGGCGTTACTTCGACATCGTGCGCGCATCCATCGACCGCCTCGATGCACAGGGCAGGATCCGGCCCGACGTCGACCGGCTGTGGCTGCCCTTCCTGTTCATGTTCCTCGAAACCGGCACGCTGCTGATGGACCCGTACATCAAACAGATCCTCGGGCAGTCCGGTTTCGAACCCGATCTGTGGCGGCGCCGTTACCGCGCGTATGGCGACATGATTGCGCGCGGCGTCTACGCGCAACCCACTGCCTCCGCGGAGAAAACGCCATGACGACACACGCGCAGAACATGCCGGTGCGGAAAATGGATTTTCACTTTCACGACGACATCGACCTGTTGTTCTTCCGCGGCGATCCGGTGCTGTCGTACAGCTCGCACGCGTATTGGATGACGATGCCGTACCTCGAGCCGTATCTGATGCGTTCGGTGCGTGCCGCTCAGAAAGCTGTCACCGACCCCGATCTCAAAGAGCGGATGAGCCGCTTCTGCGCTCAGGAGGGCCAACACTATCAGCAGCACGCGAAGGTGAACGACATCCTGCGGCGGCGCAATCCGGCCTTCGCAGGTCTCGCACAACTCGAAGCCGAGCTGGAAGCGGACTACAAGCGCTTCTCGGCCGAGAGGGACCACGCGTTCAATCTGGCCTATGCCGAAGCGTTCGAGTGCATGACGATGGCGATGTCGTGCACGCAGATGGAGATGCGCGTGCATGAACAGATGACGGCGCCGATCCGCGATCTGTTTCTGTGGCACATCACGGAGGAAATGGAACATCGAACGGTGGCGTTCGACGCCTACCGCGCGATCGGCAAAGGCTATCTGTATCGCGTGCGCGTCGGCCGTTGGGCGCAACGGCATTACCTCGGCTACGTGCAACGTTTCCATCAGTTCTTTCTGGCGGCCGACGCGCAGCGGATCGCGCAACTGCAGACGCCGCAGATGATCTCCGAGCGCAACGCATTCCTGAAAGCATTCAACCGGCGCAACACACCGAGGCTGCTCGGCACGTTCATGCCATGGTACGACCCCGCCAAGGTGCGCATGCCGGCCGAGTTCGAGTCGACGCGTGCCCACTACTCGAATCTCGCAATCAGCATCAGTTGAGGAGAACACAATGACGTCGAACGCGATGATGGCGCGCGTGCTCGGCCAGTTCGCCGGACGCACCGTGGTGCCCACTTCGGGCGGACGCGAGGCCGTGCACATCGGCGCGGCCGATCTGCCGTGGGTCTACGCCGGTCCCGGCAGCGAGCTCCAGCTGCTGCACGTCGATCTGAATCAGGGACTGTGGATCTCGAAGACCCGCTTCCAGAGCGGCACCGAAATCGCCAGGCACTTTCACACCGGATGCGTGCTCGCGGTGACGTTGTCGGGCTCCTGGTACTACAAGGAATATCCGGACGCAGTCAATCGCGCGGGTTCGTACCTGTTTGAACCGGCCGGTTCGGTGCACACGCTGGTGGTGCCGCAGCAGGATGAGCTCACCGAGGTGTGGTTCGCGATCTGGGGCGCCAATGTACTGATGGACGCGAACGGTAACGCGACGGCCATCGTCGACGCGAAAGCGTCGCTCGATGTTTATCGGGCTTTCGCCCGTGAGATGGGTGCGGCGACCGACGCTCTGCTCGTCGTCGGAGAATGATGATGACGCAGCGTTTGTCCATGCGCGCCGCCGTCGTCCGGAACGGCCGCATCACGGTCGAAGCGCTGCCGATGCCCGAGCCAGGCCCCGGAGAGGTGCTCGTGCGGACACTCGCCTGCGGCATCTGCGGTTCCGACCTGCACCTGTTCAAGCACGGCGCCGCGATGATGCAGCTTGCGCAGCGGCTGGGCGCGGTTCCGGACAATCTCACTGACGGGCTCGTTATGGGGCACGAATTCGTTGCCCAGGTCGTCCGCTTCGGCCCCGATACACCACACAGACTGAACGTCGGCGACCGCGTGTGCGCGGTGCCTTTCCTGACAATCGACGGTCAACCCGTGTCGATCGGCGCCTCGAGCCGCACCGTGGGCGCGTACGCAGAGTATTTTCTGTTGAACGAATCCGGACTGATCCGCATTCCTGACGGCGTGCCCACCGAGGCCGCTGCGTTGACGGAACCGCTCGCAATCGGTGTACACGCTGTGGGCAAAGCCAACGTACAACCGCACGACACCGCAGTGGTGATCGGCTGCGGCCCGATCGGGCTCGCGTGCATCGCGGTGCTGAAGTTGCGCGGCGTGAAGCGCATCGTCGCCGCCGATCTTTCGGCAAAGCGCCGCGCCCTCGCGCGGCTGTTTGGCGCCGGCGAAATCGTCGACGCGCGCGAACACTCGCCCTTCGACCGTGTCGGCGCAACCGAGGCAACAGTCGTATTCGAGTGCGTCGGCGCGCCAGGAATGATCGATCAGATCGTGAAACGCGCGCCGGTCGGCGCACGGGTGGTGGTGGCCGGCATCTGCTCTGCGGAGGACGCCTTCATACCCATGCTCGCCGTTGCCAAGGAACTGAGCTTTCAGTTTGTCAGCTTCTATCGTCCCGAGGAGTTCGAAGCCGCGCTGACCCTTCTCGCCAACAACGAGGTTGAGTGGCAGGCATGGGTTACCGGAACGGTGCCGCTGGAACGGGTCGCCGAAGCTTTCGAGGCGCTGCAAGGCTCGGATGAACACGCGAAGATACTGATCACCCCGTCGGCCGATGCGCTGCCGGGCGGTCTGCCTCAGCGAGCGCTACCCGCCGGCTGATCCGGCGTCTGCGGGACGTATCCACCACAGCCCACCACTGTTTGTGGCCACCCACAACATGTGGCGGGCAACCTCCCCGCACTTTCTCTATGTCGCTGATATCAATGGCTTTGTGGAACTGGCACGGCGCGTGCTGATGTTGACCTGCCTGGCACGCCAGGCCCAACAACCCTTCAACCATCGAGGTATCAGACATGATCAATCGCAAGAGTGCAGTCATCGCCACCGCCATCAGCGGGGCCCTGGCAATCGCGGGAATGCTGGCACAAGCGGCGCCCGCGGATAGCGGTGCCGGCAAAGAGAAGTGCTACGGCGTTGCGCAATCCGGCAAGAACGACTGTGCCGCCAACGGCCACGCGTGCGCCGGTCAATCGAAGAGCGCATCGAACGCCTCCGAGTGGATCTACGTCCCCACCGGCACGTGCGAACGTCTCGTTGGCGGCAGCCTCACGCCGAAGAAGGCATGACCCCTGTAGTCCACACGATGACCGTGCCCGCACCGATTCCGGCAACCGCCGGAATCGGATTGCGGAGCGCCCACCATCGCCACGTTCTTGCCGAGCAACCCGACGTCGCGTGGTTCGAGGTGCACACGGAGAATTTCTTCGCAGCCGGTGGTCCTCAGCCGGCGTTTCTCGAACGCGTGCGCAGCGACTATCCGTTGAGCCTGCACGGCGTCGGCCTGTCGCTGGGCTCCGCCGATGCGCTCGACCGCAAGCATCTGACGAACCTGAAGCGCGTTGCCGATCGCTTCCAGCCGGCGTTCGTTTCCGAACACTTATCGTGGTCTTCGATCAACGGCCAGTTCATCAACGACCTGTTGCCGCTGCCGTACACCGAGGAGGCGCTGCTGCATTTCAGCGATCGCGTCAGTTACGTCCAGGATTTTCTGGGACGCACGCTGTTGATCGAGAACCCGTCGAGCTATCTCGCGTTCGCACACTCGACGATTCCGGAATGGGAATTCCTGGCCGCGGTCAGCCGCCGCAGCGGGTGTGCCATCCTGCTCGACATCAACAACATCTACGTCAGCGCGCACAACCATGGTTTCGATGCGCTCGACTATCTCGCGGGCATGCCCGCCAACCGAGTCGCGGAGTTCCACCTGGCCGGCCACAGCGCGCAGGTCGGACGCGACGGACAGACGCTGCTCATCGATACGCACGACGCACGCGTCTGCGATGGCGTCTGGAAATTGTTCGAAGCCGCTGTGCGGCGCATCGGCGCACGGCCGACGCTGATCGAATGGGACGCAAACCTACCGGCGTTCGACATCCTCGAAGACGAAGCAGGCCTCGCGGATCGCATTCTGAGATCGAACCATGCAATCGCTGCGTAAAACCGAAGCACGTTTCCTTCAGGCACTCGTCAGCGACGCCGCGGTCGGCGGTTTGCCGATCGATCGACTCGACGTGTACCGCAACAACTTCTTCGAGGGGCACCGGAAAGCGCTTGCTGCCACGTATCCCGTCGTTGCTCGACTGGTCGGCGACGCCTGCTTCAGGACGCTGGCACACGACTACGCCCAAGGTTATCCGTCGCGCGCCGGCGACCTCGCACAGTTCGGTGGCGAGTTCGCGTTCTTTCTCCGCGGCCACTACGGCAACGGCCAACATGCCTATCTCGTGGATATTGCTCGCCTCGAATGGGCGTATCTCGACGCGTTGAATGCAGCCGATGCCACGGCGCTCGACCTCCAGAGCCTCGCATCGGCGCTCGACGGCGACCGCCTCCGCTTCACGTTTCAACCGGCCATGCGCCTCGTCCAGTCGCGATTTCCGATCCTCGCAATC
>CAZLDA010000106.1:0-9267 GCA_964557875.1 uncultured Pseudomonadales bacterium
GTTCTCGAGCCACTGCCTGATCGGCATTTGCCGTCGAGTACGTTCTGCTTGCTGGAGCGTCGGTCGTATGCGGCGCACGCGCGCGAGAGCGTCGTCGCTGAGAACGTCGTCGCACGTGCCGGAACGTATCGATTCCTCAATCGTTCCGTCGAGATTCGCCAGCGACTCGATGTCGCGCAGCGATACGCCCACGAATGGTGTGCGCAACAATGCGAGCCACGCGATTCGATCGGTCGAAGACGACAGCGCTTTGAGCAGTGTCATCAGGTCGTCTATCACTGGCTGATCGGCGAGCGCGTGTATGTCGGAGCCCGTCCATGGGATATCACGCGCATTGAGTTGCTGCAGCACGTGGAGCAGATGCGTTCGGTTGCGGACGAGAATCGCGATCGATTCGCCAGGATGCTCACGCTTGATGGACTCGATCGTTTGTACGACGGCGACGGCCTCGGCGCGATCGGGATCGACCGATTGGATGCCGTAAACGCGGCATCCTTCGCCGGGCTGAGCCGGGTGAACCGGTGTCGATCGCGCAAATGCGACCTGTCCGAGCACCGGATCTTCCGCGGTCCCGAACGCTCCCGCGAAGATCGAGTTGCACCAGTCGACGAGCGATGCAGACGAACGGAAGTTGGCGCTGATGCGAAATGCAGTCGGATGCAACGACGAGATACCGTTGCGACGTGTGCGCTGGAAGAGAGCAACGTCCGCATCGCGGAATCGGTAGATCGATTGCATTGGGTCTCCGACGACGAAGAGCGATCGCGAATCGTCGTTCGGCCATTCTCTTATCAGGCGCTCCACGAGGCGATACTGAATCGCCGAGGTGTCTTGAAACTCGTCGATCAGCAAATGCTTGATTCGATAGTCGAGCGCCAAGGCGAGATCACTCGGGGAATCCGCATCGCCGAGGGCGCGCTGCGCGGCGAAATTCAGTTCGGCAAAATCGATGACGCCACTGCGGCGAAAAATGCTCCCGAGTTCCGCAGCAGCTAACGCGAGCCCGGTTGCCAGGTTAACGATCGCTTCGACTTCTGTTGATTCCAGCGTGGGGGCGGGCAACAACCGGAGTGAAGACAGTCGAACGATCAGATCTTGCTGATCGAGGTCGTCGATCAGAGCGCGCAGACGAGCCTTTGCCGATTGGTTGGCCCGACCTGAATCGCTGAAGCCCTGTGCGCTGCCGAGTCGCACGCGCGGATGGCCGTCACGCGTGGTCAGCAACTCTGCGATAAAACGCCATTGCGCCATATTGGTAGGTAATCCGGACGACGGCCAATCGATGTTCATGCGCCGGGCAGCATCGCTGGCGACTGCCGCAAGTTCTGCATGCTGGAATTCATCCAGATCTGCTTCGATATCGGCTATGGCATTCGCGTGCAGAGTGCGAATTCCGGCCTCGATCGCGTGCGCGAATTCAGGTTCACTCGGCTCGCCTTCCTGGCGATGGGCTCGATTGCCTCGCAACGTAAGAGCTACGACTTCCAACCACTGATCGCGCTTCGCGAGCATCGTGCCCATAGAGGTGCGCGCCTTCTCGAAGTCGTTATCGAACAGCTCTAGCAGCGCTGCGAGTTCGGGATTCAGTTCGAAGTCGTAGTTCAGTCGCTCGAATGTCTTGTCGATGGCCTCGCGGTAGAACGATTCCGCGTCCTCCACGATGTGGAGCCGATCGCCAATGCCGCTGGAAACAGGCAGTCGCTGCAAGAGTCCCACGCAGAAGGCATCGATCGTCTGGATTCGCAATCGCGAAGGCAACGTCTCGAGATGCCAACCCTTGGCAACGCTGCGCGTTCGGATCGCGCGTGCCTGCTCGTTGTCTTCGTTGAGCGCATCTACCACACGCTCTTGCATCTCGGCCGCTGCCTTGCGAGTGAATGTGATTGCCAGAATTTCCTCGGGCTTTTCCACCACGGACAGCAGATTCAGGAATCGCTGCACAAGCAGTGTGGTCTTTCCGGATCCTGCCGGCGCCTGAACGATTGCCGATCGGTCAGTTGCGACCGCCGCAAGACGCTCTGCGAGATCGGGGAGCGCTTCAGTCGAGTTCAAGGTCGTATCTCGCGAATTCGACAAAGCGCATGCAGATTGCATTCATCGCATGCAGCCGCATCGCGCGGCTGAACGTGCGCGACTCCTGTGCGAAATTCCGTAGCCAGATTCGCAAGGGACGCGCGCCAGTCTTCAAGCACCCGGCTCCAGCTACCAGTGCCGTCGCCGGCTGAATTGAATCGAACCTGCTCGGTGTTTTGAGTGGTCGAGAACGTCCGGTCCGACCAGCCGATCAAGCGACATTCGTTTGTGCGAACGAGCGCGAACGCTACTGCGGCGACGCCGGGAGTGCTCAGCGCGTACATCGGCAACTGCGGCTCCTCGGGACGCGGCCCCATGACCGCGTTGGGGTTGGTTGGTCCGGTTTTGTAGTCCATGACGAGCAGTTCGCCGTCAGCACTCTCGTCGATTCGGTCGATACGCAGGTCGAACGTGATGCCGCCGATCGTCAGATTTTTGCTTGTTTCGTTGCCAATGATTCGATGCGGCGGTCGCTTACGCTCCAGTGCAAGCCATTCCAGCAGCAGGGTCAGAATGCGAGCGTGCTCCGAGGCTCGAAACAGACTGGGTTGTTGTCCGAGGGTCGCGACGGCGGCGGTTGCCGATTCACTCGCTGCCGCGAAGAGTGCCTCGTCCGGCGCGCCATTCTCCTTGGCCATCACTCCATCGAACAACCTGCGCAGTGCCAAATGAACCGCTACGCCCCGATCGGTCATGTTCGGGAACGAATGGGGGGTGGTGTGTTGTGGCGCGTGCAGTCGATAGCGTGCGAATGCCCGAAACGGACACGCCGATTGGTCGCGGATGATTCCCGTTCCGCGATGACGCAGTCGCTTTGCGTCGAGCGGCCCGACCTCGAGGTTCTCGTACTGCGATAGTGCGATATGCCCAACGACATAGGGATGGCTCAGCGCCAGTTCGGGGCCAACGATTTCGAACGCCTCGATAGGATCCAATTCCTGGAGCAGTGCGCTACCGCGACACGGAACGTCATTGCGAACGAGCGGATGGCTCAACGCGAGCGCGCCCGCTGCGGCGCGCCAATGAGCCATCAGACGCCGCGCGAAGGCCACCTCGCCACCGACGTCGCTGCGCGAGACCGAGGCCGCTCTGAGATGGCGCATCGGAATGAAGGGAGTGGGTGAAGGCGAGCCAGGCCAATCCAGCTGATTGAGGCCGGTCACCCACAGGTGCGTGAACTCGAGACCTATTGTTTCCAGATAGCCGAGCACTTGAATCGCCGCACGCGGGCGCTCGGGTGCGAAGAGACGCCGGTTGGCCGCAAGTCGAAGTTGGCTGATCGTCGCGGCAAAATGGCGTGGTTGAGCGAAGGTCGAATTGGCAGCGAGTTCGTCGAACAGAGCTTCGAACGAGCTGTACGCCTGGTAGCTCTCGCTCGAGAGACGGCTCGAATCGGGCCAACCCGCCAGGCTCAAGAGATGCCTGGCCGACGCGACTGCGTCCTTCAGGTCGAGCAGCCCCACTATCGAGGCCTGCCGAACAATGTCACGAAGGGGCGAATGGCGCGTAAGTCCGGCATATCGCGCTGCGTCGCTCCATTCGGGTAGTCGTTCGCCGTCTGTGGCCGAGGCGCGCCCGAGTTGCAGAAACGGTGAGCGAAGTAAGGCGTCGATACGCGCGTGATGGAATGGCTGGAACAGCCAGTCGAGAAAATCGAGCGCATCGGCCACGACCGGCACGGCGCCGAGTGGTACACCTCCGGAAACGTTGTAAGGGCTGGTAGCAGCAGACGGGTCGGCATCCTCCGGACGCAGAATCGCATCGAGTTGCCGAACGACTCGATCGTGCGATTCGACGAGGTTAGGAACTGCGACGCAGATCGAAACAGGTTCCTGCGCTTCGGCCAACGCAGATTTCGCCCAGTGAATTGCAGCGCGCAACTCCTGATCGGCGTCGGCACACGATGCGGTGACGACGCGTGCGCTATTGGGATGCGCGGGTTCGAAGTGAAGGATCGTGGCGCCGGCAGATCGATATGCGTCGAGCACTCGCTCGACGCTGGGGGGCACCACGTCGAAACCGAGCAGGAGCAGTGGCTCTGCCACCAGGGTTCCTTCCCGAACGGCGAGTTCGATCGCCGCGGGTATTTCCGACTCAGTGATCCAGCCTCGTTGCCTGGCCGCTCGTAGATAGAGCTGCGCCCAGTCACGGAACAGCCGATGGTTTTCGTTGTCGTCGAATTGATCGAGTAGCGACGAAAGTTGCCAGTCGTACATCACACGCCATGCGTCGGCGACCCGTGCGTAGAGAGCATCGAAGTCGACATCCGGCAACTCGGGTGTGAGTTCCAGCCAGACGAAGCGCTGAGCCTCGGCGCTCAGCAGGGTTCGCGAACGATTCGGGGGTAACTGCGCAAGGCGCTCACGCAGATACTCGTCGAGCGTCGAGACCTGCGGTGCGGGGAGATCGACATCGCCTCGAACGCGACGCTCGAACGAATCGAGGAGCGCGGTTGCAAGTCGTTCATTGGCGGTGACGATTCGGCCGCTACTACAGTACTGCAGAAGGACGTCGTCGAGTGTGATCAGCGGCTTGGGCTGCACGGTGGAATGCCGAAGGAAACGCGCGATTGTATGAGCGGTGTGCCTGCGTGCCAAACAGCGAGGGAGATCGGCTACAATGCGCCGCCCTCGCTCCCCATCGCTCCGACGATCACGTTCAATATGACCAAGCCAAGCTCGGTTTCTGTCGCACGCCCCGGACGCGTTGGCTTCGTCAGCCTCGGCTGTCCGAAGGCGCTCGTCGATTCGGAGCGGATCCTGACGCAGTTGCGAATCGAGGGTTATGAGACGTCAGGCAGTTACGCCGACGCAGATGTCGTGGTGATTAACACCTGCGGCTTCATCGACAGTGCCGTCGAAGAATCGCTCGAGGCGATCGGCGAGGCGATGGCGGAAAACGGTCGCGTCATCGTCACAGGATGTCTCGGCGCGCGCGCAAATCTGATCCGCGAGCAGTTTCCAGACGTGTTGTCGGTCACCGGACCCGCCGCATACGAAGCGGTGGTGGAGGCGGTGCATGAAGTTGTTCCGCAGGCTGCGAGCAACCCCTTCGTAGATTTGGTTCCGGCAACGGGAGTCAAGCTAACGCCGCGCCACTACGCGTATCTGAAGATCTCGGAAGGGTGTAACCACAAATGCTCGTTCTGCATCATCCCGTCACTGCGAGGCAAACTTCGATCGCGCAAAATCGGTGAGGTTCTGAATGAGGCAGAAGGTCTCGCGCGATCTGGCGTGAAGGAACTCCTCGTCATCTCGCAGGATACGAGCGCATACGGCCTCGACATGAAGTACCGAACGGATTTCTGGGGTGGACGGCCTCTGCGCACCGACATGATCACGATGTGCAAGGAACTCGGTCGGCTGATGCCCTGGGTTCGACTGCATTATGTGTATCCGTATCCGCACGTCGACGAACTTTTGCCGCTGATGGCCGACGGACTCGTGCTGCCGTACCTCGACGTTCCCATGCAGCATGGTGTGCCGCGTATTCTGAAGCTGATGCGTCGCCCGGCCGCGTCTGATCGAACGCTGGAGCGCATCGCGAAATGGCGGGCGATTTGTCCCGATCTAACCATTCGTTCCACCTTCATAGTCGGCTTTCCGGGAGAAACTGACGCCGAGTTCGAGGCGCTGTTGCAGTTTCTGACCGATGCCGACCTCGATCGCGTCGGTGGTTTCGCCTACTCCGATGTCGACGGCGCCAGCGCCAACGATCTTCCGGAACCTGTGCCGGAAGACGTGAAGCAGGAGCGGTTGGAGCGGCTCATGCTCCATCAGGAGCAGATCAGTACTGCACGTCTCGCGGCCAAGGTTGGACGGCGTATGCAGGTGTTGATCGATTCTGTGGGCAACGATGGAGCAATCGGCCGGTCGCGCGGCGACGCGCCCGAGATAGACGGATGTGTGTATGTCGATACGGTCGACTGCGGCCCCGGTGAATTCGTGGACGTCACGATCGTGGAGGCAGACACCCACGACCTCTTCGCGACGACCGCCGTCGATTGAAAGTTTGGTATTCTTGCGCGCAATCGAAAAAGGAAACTGAAGCATGTGGTACCTGATCGAGGATTTCTTCGAGCAAAGCTGGATCGTGAAGCTGTTTGTCGCCTGGGGATGGCTGTCGATCGTACTGATGTTCGCGTCAATCATCGCATCGATGCTGCGCGGAGCCGCATAGCCGATGTGGCTCTCGTCGTTGACGCGACAGCAACGCGAAGCGCTCCTGGGGCTGGCGCACAACGTCGTCGTTTCGGATGGCCTGCTCGATCCGAACGAAGAGGGCATGCTCGATGAGTTCAAGCGGGAGATGGATCTCAATCCAAAAACGGAATCGCAGTACCTGGAACTCAACGGTGTGGACAAGGTTTTCGACACCAAGCGGGCCCGCACCATCGCGCTGCTGAATCTGCTGCGACTGTCGTACGTAGACGGCGCGTTCGAGATCGAGGAAGAGTGTCTCCTCAAGCAGATAGGTCGCGCCTTCGGATTACCTGATGCCGAGTTTCAATTGATGGACAACTGGGTACGGCGGCTGGTTGCACTCGAGGAAGAAGCCCGCGGCTTCATGTAGCGGTCGCGCCCAGCGACTTCGCGATCTTTCGTTCAAGGATTTCTAGCAGATGTTCGACCTCGTCGCGGTCGAGCTGAATCGGCGAGTTCGTACGAAAGCGGATTCCGACGCGGAATATTCCGCCGGGTGAATAGCGACAGTGGTGCGCTGCTCCAACGATCTCATCAAGGCGCGAATCAGAGTGCTTCAGCGAAACGAATAGCGGTTTGTTGATCGGCAATGGGCGCCGCAATGCGATCGTCACACCGAAGCGATTGAAATCGACAACATCACCGTGATGGGTCCCGAATCGATGACGTACGGAAATAGTCGCCTTCATGTTGGTCACAGGAAGGCGCTCTAGACTACGGCGTTCGGGACATCTGACCATGGCCCAAAATCGTATGACACGCACGGCTCTAGCGCTGTGACGATAGGCACAGATCAAGGGTCTCTGAGCAGAGCGTCCTTCGCTCGATTGAGCAGGGCGGCTAGATAGGTAGAACCGCCGCGATCGGGGTGCAATTTCTGAATGAGACGACGATGCGCGGTCACGATTTCCTCGCGCGTGGCATTTTCCCCCAGCCCGAGTGCCGACAATGCCTCGCTTCGCGTCATGTTTTGCCCGCTGGTGTCAGGCGTGGTTTTGTCTTTGGTGCGCCACTCCGGATGGTTGCGGTCGAGGTACGCCTCCAGCAGGCGCTGAGAGTCGTATTCGCGTATCTCGGCAAGGAGACCCATCAGCTTCGGAACATCGAGTTCGCTCAGGAAATGCCCCTTATAGGTCCCTTGTTTGATCTCGCCATCCATGTGGCCAGACGCATGGTGCAGGGTCATCCTGAAAAAACTGCTATCGGTAGTGGTACTGCCGGCATCGGTGTTCTGTCGGGAGGCAGCCCCGTTTGTGGAGCGTAGCCGTGGAAACAACGCCGCCAGCCAAGGGGCAAATCGCACCAGCGTTCCGATGCGGCGCACCAGCGGGATCAGCGCCGCCAATGCTGCAACGATCCAATTGAGGCGCCCGGTCACCGTCAAGGCGACGATCACGATTATTAAAGCCGCAACGCCGAGGGTCATCAGAGTTTGGCGGATGTTGAGACCCGAGCGAATCCACAGCGACCGAAGCAGGAAGGCAATCACGAATACCGCGAGCACACCGCCAAGAACGGCAAGAATCATGACGGTTTGAGCTGGCTCAGGAGCGCACGCGTCTGCGTACAGCCGATGCGGCGCGCGTACTCTTCCAGGGCCGATCGGCCGCCTGCGGCGTACTGCGCTATTGCCCCGAGCAGCAGTCGCAATTGTTCGGGGCTAGAGGCGTCGAATGGCACGTGTGCGCCGTTCGTCACCCGCGCGATCGACTTGAATACTCTCGTTGCGGTCCGGTTGCTTCCTTCCTGGAATATGAACACGGGTAGGGACCGGATGGCGAGTTGTCCGATGAACCGCAGCACGTCCGCTTCATCCTCTTCGAAACAGTCTCCGATGAACACCAGCGCTCTGACCGGGTATCGCATCGCTTCATTGAGCGCGTGCTCGAGCAGTCGGCGCAATTGGGTACGCCCACCGCGACAGGAGACAGAGAGCATCTGATCGCGCAATTGATTGGGAGTGGTCGCCCATTGCGATGCGACGAAGTCGCTCGATCCCCGGTAGTAGCACAACTGAATGGCGAGGTTACCTGCACGAGCGGCCTCGGCGAACAGCTCGGCGTGAAGCTCGCATGCGAGGTCCCATGTCGGTTGGCGGCTGGCGGTCGCATCGATGCCGAAGAGGAGTCGATGCGTTGATTGCACGCTCGGCGGTCGCGCCGTAGTGACTTCGGTGAGGAATCGATCGATGGATGCCTTGCCGGACGAATCCTGCCGCGATTGCAGCGTGTGTTCGTCGGGTTGGCGGGTGTTCATCGGAGATGCGTCCCTTTATGGCTGATGGGAACCCTCTTATCATGCCACGGTTGTGCAACGCTGGAATTCGCGATGGAACCTGCGGAAATCGCGAGGTGGTTGGAAGAACTCCGCATCGAGCATCGCGATCTCGACGAAGTGATCAAGTACATGATCGAGACCAGACATCCTGACTCGATGCGGATACAGCGCCTCAAGAAGCGGAAGCTGCGATTGAAGGACATGATTACCAAGCTCGAAAGCGAACTCATTCCGAATCTGGACGCTTGAAAAGTGGTGTCAGATCTCGGCGATCGACTTCTGACGGTGGCGATCTCGTCACGGGCACTGTTCGACCTGGAAGACTCCAATCGCGTTTACGTCGAGCAAGGTCTCGAGGCCTATCGCAAATACCAGATCGCGCACGAGGACGAGCCGCTCGAACCAGGCGAAGGGTTCCCGTTCGTGAAGAAGTTGCTCGACATCAATGGTCTGCTGGACAAGACGCGGGTCGAGGTAATCCTCTTGTCGCGAAATTCGGCAGATACGGGTCTGCGCATCTTCAATTCGATTCAGGCACATCAGCTCAACATCACGCGTGCGGCATTCTGCGGCGGCGAGCGACCGTACCGCTCTGTACAGGCCTTCAAATGCGACCTGTTTCTCTCTACGGATTCCGACGACGTTGTACATGCGCTCGACCACCAGGTGGCGGCGGCGACGTTGCTTGCTTCGAAATCGCCGGGCAACCCGTCGG
>CAZLDA010000107.1:0-9188 GCA_964557875.1 uncultured Pseudomonadales bacterium
TGTATCCGAACTCCTACTACTCAGCCACCACCAACCTGCTGCCTGAACAGCAATCCTTGGGTGCGCAATCGATTCGGGCAGATGTCTGCGTCGTCGGTGCAGGATTCACGGGGTTGTCCACGGCGCTGCATCTCGCGGAACGGGGCTCGAAGGTAGTGATCCTCGAGGCCCAACGTATCGGCTGGGGTGCGTCCGGACGCAACGGCGGACAGCTGTACGGCGGGCAGCGCAAGGACGTGGATTGGCTGGAAACACGCGTCGGAAAGCTGGAAGCGCGACGGCTGTGGGACATTGGAGAGGCCGCCAAGCATCTGGTCAAACGCTTGATAAGCGAACTCTCGATCGATTGCGATCTAACTCCGGGTATAGCCAGCGTTGCCCACAAACCGCGCTACGTCGCCGAATACCATGCGCTCGCCGACAAGCTTGCGACACAGTACGGTCGTCAGGAGCTGGAGAAAATCGACGCGAAGCGAGCACGCGATCTGTTGGGTACGGACGTGTACTTCGGTGGTTATGTGGACTGGGACGCCGCTCACTTGCATCCGTTGAATCTTGCCTTCGGCGTGGCGCGGCGTTGCCTGGAACTCGGTGTGACGATTTACGAAAACACACGAGCGACCGCGTTCACGGATCGCGGCGGCACCGTGGCGGTGCGAACCACAACCGGAAGCGTCACAGCGGATCACCTGGTACTCGCCGCAAACGGTCATCTCGGAAATCTCGCGCCCAGGCTCGCCGGACGCATGATGCCGATCAACAACTTCATCATCGCCACAGAACCGCTGAACGAGCGCCTCGCCAAAGAGATCAATCCGCGGCGCGTTGCGGTAGGCGACTCCCGTTTCGTGATCAACTACTTTCGAATGACGCCCGATCGCCGCCTGTTGTTCGGTGGCGGCGAAAACTATCGCTCCGGATTTCCGCGCGACATCGCAAACTTCGTTCGGCCCTACATGCTGAAGATCTACCCGCAGCTCGAAGGTGCGAAGATCGATTACGCGTGGGGTGGAACACTGGCGATCACGTTGAATCGAATGCCCCACTTCGGACATCTGAGCGACCACGTGCACTTCGCACATGGTTACTCGGGGCAGGGCGTAGGGCTTGCACATCTCGCCGGACAACTGATCACGGAGATGCTGCACGGCGACTCGTCGCGCTTCGACGCATTCGCAACGATCCCAACGCGGCCGTTCCCCGGCGGCCGTTGGCTGCGCTGGCCCGGAATGGTCGCGGGAATGCTGTATTTCGCAGCGCGCGACCGCATCTGACGGCTCAGCGCGGCGGCGCGAAGCCTCTGCGCGCAATCGACACCGACGCGATGATGCCGATGCCGATGGCGGCAATGAATAATGTCGCGAGTGCGTTGATTTCCGGTGACAGGCCGCGTCGCACCATCGAGAACACCACCATCGGCAACGTGCTCGAACCCGGACCGGAGACAAAACTCGAGATCACCAGATCGTCCAACGACATCGTGAAGGCGAGCAGCCAACCGCTGATCAACGCAGGTGCAATCAGCGGCAAGGTGATTACGAAATACACTTTCCACGGTGGTGCGCCGAGGTCGAGCGCGGCTTCCTCGAGCGATCGGTCGAATGTGGCGAGTCGCGCTTGTACGAGCACCGCAACGAACGCGAGCGAGAACGTGATGTGGGCAATCGTGATGGTGGCGGTGCCACGTTCCGACGGCCACCCGAACAGCGACTCGGATGCTACGAACAACAGCAGCAGCGAAAGACCGGTGATGACTTCGGGCATCACGAGCGGCGCGGCAACCAATCCTGTGAATAGCGTGCGGCCGCGGAACCTCGTGTAGCGGACCATCGTGAAGGCCGCGAGTGTGCCGAGAATCACCGCACCGGTCGCATTCATAGCCGCGATGCGCAGGCTGAGAAGAGTGGCATCGATGATCTGCTGGTTCTGCAACAACGACGCGTACCAGTGGGTAGAGAACCCTTGCCACACGGTGACTCGAGGGCTTGCGTTGAACGAATACACCACCAGCGCAACGATAGGCAGATACAGGAACGCAAACCCGAGAGAGACGATCGTGTAGAGGCGCACCTTCATCGCGTGTCCGCTCGCGCTTCATAGCGTTGGAAGAACATGATCGGCACAACCAGGAACACCAGCATCGCAACCGCGACGGCACTCGCAACCGGCCAGTCGCGATTGGCGAAGAACTCGTTCCACAACACACGTCCGATCATCGCCGCATCGGGTCCACCGAGCATCTCCGGTATGACGAACTCACCGACCGCGGGAATGAACACGAGCCCACAACCGGCGACGACGCCCGGCAGCGACAGCGGCAGAGTGACCGACATGAACACGCGCCACGGCGGTGCGCCGAGATCGGCCGCCGCCTCGTTCAACGTGAGGTCGAGCCGTTCGATTGCGGCGTAAAGCGGCAGCACCATAAACGGCAGATACGAGTAGACGATGCCGATGTAGATCGCGACGTCGGTGTATAGGATCTGCATCGGCTCATCGATGAAGCCGAAGTACATCATCAGCGCGTTGATCGGACCGGAACCCTGCAAGAGCACTTTCCACGAGTACACCCGTATCAGGAACGAGGTCCAGAACGGCAACACGACGAGCATCAGCATCGTGTTGCGCCACTTCGGCGTTGCGCGAGCTATTCCGTACGCCATGGGATAACCGACGAGGAGCGCTATCAATGTGGAGAAGAATGCGGTTTTAACGGCCTTGAAGTAGGCGTCCTTGTAGAAGGCATCCTCGACGAGAAACGCGAAGTTCGCGGCGGTGGCCGTCACCTCTGTTTGGCCGTTGGCGTCGGTCTCCCACAGCGGACCGTAGGGCGGCTGCGCCAGTATCGGCTCGGAGAACGAGATCTTCAGAACGAGAATGAACGGAACCAGGAAAAACAGCGCGAGCCACAGGTACGGCACGCCAATGACGAAACGTCGACCCCACCCGCCGCCGGAAACGTCAGCCAACGATCAGCACTCCACTTTCCGGCGCCCACGACACCCACACCGGCTCGTCCCATTGATACGCAAGCGAAAGGTCGCGCGCCTGATTCGGCTTCATGACTTGAACGATGCGGCCGCCGTCGGTGCGGATTCGGAATATGCACGAGGCGCCGAGGTAGCCGATTTCAGCGACGACGCCGTGCACGCGATTCACCGCATCGTCGCCCGGATCGTCCTGCCAGATCTGCAGCTTTTCGGGACGCAGCGCTACCGCGCATTCGGTGCCGACTTCGAGCGTGTGCTCGTGATGCACCTTCACGCCACCCGGCACGTCTGCGCAGTCGAGCGTGACCGTGCCGTTCGATTGCCCCCCAACGCAACCCTCGAACAGGTTCACCGATCCCACGAAATCCGCTACAAACCGATTTGCTGGCGCCTCGTAGATTTCCCGCGGCGAGCCGGTCTGCACGATTCTGCCGGCGTTCATCACGCCGATGCGTGTCGCCAGCGTCATCGCCTCTTCCTGGTCGTGCGTCACCACGATGAACGTGACGCCCACTTCGTCCTGAATCCGCATCAGCTCGAACTGCGTCTGTTCGCGCAACCGCTTGTCGAGTGCCGCTAGTGGTTCGTCCAACAGCAACACTCGGGGGCGTTTGACGAGAGCACGCGCCAATGCCACCCGCTGCCGCTGGCCGCCCGATAGTTGATCCGGACGGCGATGAATCAGGCCTTCCATCTCGACCAGTTTCAGCGCGGCTGTTACGCGCTCGCGGATCTCAGGCTTCGGTAAGCCTTCCTGACGCAGGCCGAAGCCGACGTTGCGCTCCACGTTCATGTGCGGAAACAACGCGTACGACTGGAACATCATGTTCACGGGTCGCCGGTGCGGCGGCACTTCGGTGACGTCTTCACCGCCGATGAACAGCTTCCCGGAAGTCGGATGCTCGAAACCGGCGAGCAGGCGCAGCAGCGTGGTCTTGCCGCTGCCGGATCCGCCGAGCAATGCGAAGCACTCACCTTCCGCGACATCGAGCGAAACGTCGTCCACTGCGACGACATCGCCAAAGCGCTTGCTGACGCGATCGAACCGAACCAGAGGTTCGGCGGTTAGTCGCCCGCTTTGGCTTGGGTCCATGCCCGATTGCGCATACGTACGTAGCGCTCCGACTTGGGGCTGATCGCGACCAATCGAGCCATCACCTCGGCCGGCGGATAGATGATGGAGTTATCGCGCAGCGCCGGATCGAGCAGCGGCCAGGACGCCTTGTTGGGATTGGCATACATGATCGCGTTGGAAATTCCGGCAACCACCGCCGGGTCGAGAATGTGGTCGAGCCATTTCGCAGCGGCGTCGGGATGCGGGGCATCCTTCGGAATCGCCATGACGTCGATCCACACGATCGCGCCTTCCTTCGGAATTCGATAATCGATCTTCACGCTCGGACGCGCGTTGCGCACCGCCTGGAACACGTCTCCGGAATAACCGAGCGCAAGACAGATTTCGCCGTTCGCGAGATCGTCGATGTAACTCGTCGAATGGAAGTAACGCAGGTACGGCTGAACCCTTGTGATGACGTCGGTCGCTTCTCTCAGATCCGCCGGCGACTCGGAGTTGGCGTCGTGACCCAGGTAAATCAGCGCCGAGTGAAGTACGTCGTCGCCGGCATCGACCATCGCCACGCCGCAGTCTTTGAATTTCGAAACGACTGCCGGATCGAACACCATTTTCCAACTGTCGAGCGGCGCGTCGGGCATGCGTGCCTTGATCGCCTCGACGTTGAACGCGACGCCGGTGGTGCCCCACATGTAGGGCACGCCGTACACGTTGCCCGGGTCGAACAGGTCGAGTTGCTTCAGCAAGAGCGGGTCGAGGTTGCCGTAGTTCGAGAGCTTCGCTTTCGGTATCGGTTGATACAGGCCGCCCCTCACCTGCATCCCGAAGAAACTCGCCGACGGCACCACCACGTCGTAACCGGATCTTCCGGCGAGCAACTTGCCTTCGAGGACGTCGTTGGAATCCATGAGGTCGTACACGACCTTGATGCCCGTCTTCTCTTCGAACGACGGAATCGCTTTCGCGTCGATGTAGTTGGTCCAACTGAAGATGTTGACGACGTCGCTGGAGGCAGCGATCAGCGGAAGCGCAACTCCGAACGACACCGCGATCAGGACGCTACGGAAAACATACCGGCGTCGCGTGGAACGAAAGGCGTCGATGAATGTGCTCCTTCGATTCGGCTTGTCGCGCGTCAGACCGATGTGGGCAAGCCACCAACGATCAGGCACTATCGCGCACCGTTGGTCATGTGTGCTGTGCGCGCTGTGGCCGGATCTTAGCGTCTTACGGGAACCAAAGACATGCGCGGGCAAGACGATGACAAAGACCTCGGCATGTCGACGTCGATCTCGCGCCGCGACTTTCTGAACGGCGTGCTGATCGGTTCGGCATCGCTCGCAGCGGGACCGGTGTTCGCCCAACAAAACTCACGGAACGCCTACTATCCGCCGGCGTTGACGGGACTGCGCGGCAGTCACGTCGGCTCGTTCGAAGCGGCACACGCGCTCGCGCGCGAGCACAAGCAGTTCGCAACCGACTCTCCGATCATCGATGGCGAGTACGGTCTGATCGTAGTAGGCGCCGGAATCTCCGGCCTCGCGGCGGCGTTCTATTTTCGCGAGAAGAATCCGCGCGCCCGGGTGCTGTTGTTAGACGCACACGACGACTTCGGCGGTCACGCCAAACGCAACGAGTTCGACGGCCCCGGTCGGCCGTTGATCGGGTACGGCGGCAGTCAGTCGATCGACGGTCCGACGCACTACAGCGCGGTCGCCAAAGCAATGCTGGTAACGCTCGGCATCGACGTGCAGAAGTTCTATCAGGCGTACGACCAGAAGTTCTACAGCAAGTACGGTATGTCGCGCGGCATCCACTTTGCGGCGGGGCCGTTCACGCGCAACACCGTCGTGAAGGATCAGTTTTCCGAAGGCACACCGACCGCGGCTGCACTCGACGAGCTGCCGTTCACGCCGCAAGGCAAGGCGGATCTGGCCCGGCTCTTCTCGGAAACCGACTTCCTGCCCGGCCGCACCACCAACGAGCGCCTCGAGTTACTCAGACGAACGTCGTATGAGAATTACCTGCGCAAAACGGTGGGCGTTGGCGACGAAACCGTCACGTTGCTCAAGAATATTCCCAATCCGTTCTGGGGCCTGAACTACGACGCGCTGTCAGCGCTCGAAGGCTATCGGTTAGGACAACCCGGATTCACAGGCCTGCCATTCTATGCCGTGGACGATCCGTATCCGGAAGACGAGCCGTACATCTTTCACTTCCCCGACGGCAACGCCAGCGTCGCGCGGCTGCTGGTGCGCAACCTCATTCCTTCCGTGGCTCCCGGCAACACGATGAAAGATGTCGTGACCGCGCGCTTCGACTATGCACATCTCGACGAGGCCGCTTCACCGATACGCATCCGCCTCAACAGCACCGCGCTGCGCGTGCAACCGGACGATGCAGGAGTGACCGTGACTTATGCGCGCGGCGGGGTGCTCGAACGAGTGCGCGGCCACAAGTGTGTGCTGGCCTGCTACAACGCGATGATTCCCTATCTTCTGCCGGAGCTCGCGGAAGAACAGCGCAGCGCGCTGGCCGAAGCGGTGCGCACGCCGCTGGTGTATACGAACGTGGTGCTGCGCAACTGGAAGTCGTTTGCGGCGGCCGGGGTCGCGCGCTTCTACAACCCCACCGGTTACTACGCGTCCGGCATGCTCGACTTCCCGGTGTCGCTCGGTGCCTATCAGTTCCCACGATCGCCTGACGATCCTATCGTGGTGCACATGTCGCGCGCACCTGTGCCAGGCGACGGCAGCCGCGACGTCGATCAGTTCCGTGCTGGACGATACCAGCTGCTCGGCACGAACTTCGAAGAGATGGAACGTGAAACCCGCCGTCAGCTGACGGAAATGCTGAGCGGCTACGGTTTTGATCCGGCTCGCGACATTGTCGGCTTGACCATCAACCGCTGGCCTCACGGCTACGCGCGTGAATACAACGAGTTGTTCGATCCGTCGCCCAAGGTCGCTGCGCCATTCTGGGTTCGTGCACGCAAGCCGTTCGGCGCAGTGTCGATCGCATGCTCGGACGCCCAGGGTAAGGCCTACGTCTATTCGGCAATCGATGCGGCCCACCGCGCCGTGAACGATCTCGGCTGAGCGTCAGCGCGGAAAGACGGTAATGCCCTCGAGAACCGTACGCGTTACGGTCACTTCGCCGATGTCTTGCGGCGAAATCGCAAACAGATCCTTGGCGAGCACGACGAAGTCGGCAGCCTTACCCACCTCCAGAGACCCCGTGTCCTTTTCCTGGTGCATCAGGTACGCGCCGTTGATGGTGTAAGCAGCCAGCATGTCCTGCAGCGAAACGCGCTCGCTTTCGTTCAACACGCCGGCGATGCGGCCGGTAGGATCGCTGCGCGTCACCGCAGTTTCGATCGCGAGCAGCGGATTCATCGACGATACGTTCCAGTCACTGCCGCCCACGATTCGTGCGCCCGCCTTCAATGTCGAGCCGATCGGGTACATCTGATCGATTCGTGCCTGACCGACCTGCGGCAGATTCACGTCGGTGATGTATTGATCCGGGAACGCCCACAACGCCTGGAAATTCGCGATGACGCCCAATTCACCGAAGCGCGGTCGATCGATCGGATCGATGAGCTGCAGATGCGCGATGTGATGCCGATTATCGGAAGCGCCATTCACCGTACGCGCGGCCGCAACGGCATCAAGGCCCGCTCGCACTGCGCCATCGCCAATCGCGTGCATGTGCACCTGAATACCGCGCTTGTCGAGGTCCGTGACGATCGTGTTCAAGGTTTCGGCCGGCATCTTGAGATTCCCGCTGAAGCCCGGACTGTCGAGATACGGTTGCAGCAGTGCGGCCGTTTCGCCTTCCAGTACGCCATCGATGAATATTTTCGCGGAGTCGACTCGCAGCCTTGCGCCGGTGCCGCGGTCCTTCGGCCGCATCAACACGAGTGATTCGGCTTCATTGCTCGGGTTCACTTCGACCGACGCCACGACGCGCGCGGTCAACGCACCTTGCGCATCGACCGCGCGATAGGCATCGAGCGTTTCATTGTTCGCGGCAGCCTCGACCAGCGACGTAATCCCGAATTGATTCGCGAGCAGCAACGCGCGCTTCAGGCCTTCTTCGCGTTCTGCCGCAGACATTGGTGGAATGACGTCACGCACGATCTCCTGCGCGGTCTCTCGCAACACACCGCTCGCTTCACCTTTCGCGTCACGCTCGATGATGCCGTTCTTCGGGTTGGGCGTTTCGCGCTCGATGCCGGCCGCCGCCAACGCCGTGGAGTTCGCCCACGACGAGTGCCCATCGGCGCCTCCGAGAAAAATCGGTCGCTCCGTCGAAATCTCATCGAGCAACGATTTGTTCGGATTCGCTTGCGGGAACAACGACAGGTTCCATCCGGACCCAAGTAGCCATCCCGTGCCAGGCGTTGCTTTGTTGCACGCGCTGATGGTCGCAACGATTCCTTCAACGGATGTTTGCTCGTTCAGCACGCATTGCGCCAGTTCCGTTCCGCCGTATACAGGGTGCACGTGCGCGTCGTGAAATCCCGGCAACACCATCTGGCCTTTCAGGTCGACGTCCGCCTTCGCTGAATACTGACGCGCGATCTCTTCGTCGTTGCCGATCGCAGCGATGCGACCATTGATGATCGCCATCGATTGGGCCTTCGGCGCCGCGGCATTCATCGTGTAGATCGTGCCGTGGTGCAGCACTAGGTCCGCGGGTTGTTTGGTCGGGCCGCAGCCGACCGTGAAAGACAGGACGACGATCAACCACTGCTTACGCTGCATCACGCGGGCGCCTCTTCGAATTGGGTGGCGCGCACCTTCGCACGGCGGCGACAGCCGGTCGAGGGTGCGCAGGAATCCACGCACCCCCTTTGTGTTCGCGTCAGGTATGCCACTTTGCGTTGGAACGCTGTCACAACCTCGACCTAAAGACGCATTTACAGTGCCAATCGCTTTGTGCTACTTGTAACAGAACTATTTCGGAGCCCACCGTGGCTGTACAAGTCGACACGACGACAGTGAGTCCGCCGTCAACGCTGCTTGCGTTGTCGGAGGGGTGGCGCGCCTTACTTGAGGCGTCGGCACTGCTTCCGAGCATGCCGTTCCTTCGCAGCATGCCGAAAGGCGATGGTCATCCCG